>JBOGZM010000061.1:0-3855 GCA_050697255.1 Solirubrobacterales bacterium | reverse complement strand
CCCGTGTCGTTGAAAGCGTTCACACGGCGGCTCCTCGCTCCACTGCCGGCCACGGAGCGGAACCGCGTCACCGACGCGCTCGCCCGCGCCGGCGACGGCGTGGGCCGGTCCCGGTCGCTCCACGCGCTGCGCGAGGCGCTGCGCGAGCGGCTGCCGCGCTACGCCGGTGCGGGTCGGGAACCTCGCGGACTCGTGGCGGACAGCATGCTGCGGCTGGACGATCGCGCCTTCTACCTGGAGGGATGGGGGATCGACCGCGAAGCGGAGATCGTGCGCCTGGAGGCCGTATCGCCCGAGGGCGAGCGCATCGACCTGGCGCGGCGTGCCTTCCGCTTCCCGCTGCCGCACGTTTCCGCCCACTTCGGCAACCCCGACGCCGGCGACGAGGAGTGCCCCGGGTTCGTCTGCTTCGTCGAGCTGGAGGGGCCAAGCCACCTGGACGACGGATGGGTCGTCGAGATGGAGAACGCGGACGGCGAATGCGTGGAGGGGCTCGTGCCGACGGTCCTGCGGGACCGTTCGGCGGCGCGCGAGCGCGTGCTCTCGGCCCCCGTCCGCGAGCGGGTCCTCGACGAGGAGCTGATGGATGGACACGTCCGCCCGGCGATCGAGCGGCTCCAGCGGCAGGTCGAGGCCGATCTGGGGATCCGGGCCGTGGTGCAGTTCGGCGACGCCCCCGCGCCTCCGGACGTCTCGCTGGTGATCCCCCTCTACAAGCGGATCGACCTGATCGAGGAGCAGCTCGCGCAGTTCGTGCTGGACCCGTACGTGTCGAGCCAGGACATCGTCTACGTGCTCGACTCTCCCGAGGACGAGGACCTGCTGCTGGAGATGGCATCACGCCTGCATCCCCTGTACGAGGTGCCGTTCCGGGTCGCCGTCCTGAGACGCAATGCCGGCTTCGCGAACGCCAACAATGCCGGCGTCGGGATCGCCCGGGCGCCGCTGCTGCTGCTGCTGAACTCGGACGTGCTTCCTGACCGGCCGAGCTGGCTGGAGTCGATGGTGGCGTTCTACGAAGCGCAGGACCGGATCGGTGCGCTCGGCCCCAAGCTGCTCTACGAGGACGACTCGATCCAGCACGCCGGCATCCACTTCCATCGCGCAGACGGCCAGGCGGTGTGGCAGGACGCGCACTACTTCAAGGGACTGCACCGGGACTTTCCCGGGGCAAACGTGCCGCGCGTCGTGCCCGTCGTCACGGGCGCCTGCATGATGATCGCGCGCGAGCTGTACGACTCGATGGGCGGCCTGCACGGCGGCTACGTGCAGGGGGACTACGAGGACGCCGACATCTGCCTGCGGATGATGGAGGCCGGGTTGCGGAACTGGTACCTCCCCGACGCGGAGCTGTACCACCTCGAGGCGTTGTCGTACTCCTCCAGCCTGCGCATGCCCGCGAACCGCTACAACGCGTGGCTGCACACCCGTACCTGGGGCGACCGCATAGAGCAGCTCGAAGCGGCGGCACGGGCGTAGCCCGCCCGATGCCTCCGAGCCGCCTCGGTCCGCACATGAGCCATTTGACAGAGATCACGGAGGTGCTGCCGGCCCCGCCGTCCGACGCGCTGGCCGGGTTCGGGCTCGACACCCCCCAGGCCGGTCTTGCGGGCAACACGTACGCGTTCGACCTGCGCGGCTGGGCGGTCGGTGCGCGGTCGCCGGCCGCCGCCGTGCGGCTGCTGCGAGACGGGGACCTGATCCGGCGGCTGCCCGTCGAGCTCGAGCGCCCCGACGTCGCCGGCGCGCACCCCGGACTCGCCGGGGCGGAGCGGAGCGGCTTCTTCGGGACGTTCAGCGCGCTCGCGCTCGAGCGGAGCTTCGAGCTCCAGCTCGAGCTGCGGCTCGAGGACAAGACCCGGCTGCCCCTGGCCCTGGTGCGGGGCACCCGTGCGCCGATCGTGAGCCCCTTCAGGCCCCGCCTGCAGCCGGTCGTGCTGACCACCCTGGGCCGCACGGGCTCGACGGCCGTGGTGCGCATGCTGGCCGCGCACCAGGAGATCGTCGCCTACCGCCCGTTCGAGTACGAGCCCCGGGTGGCGACGTACTGGATGGATGTCTTCCGGGCGCTGTCCGACCCCGCCGGATACCGGCGCCAGCTCACCCCGACCGGCACGATCAACGGCACCTGGTGGCTGGGCCATCAGGCGCCCCTCCCGCGGCGCATCCACGACCCCTCCCTCGACCCCTGGCTCGAGGCCACTGCGATCGGCGAGCTGGCCGCCGTTGCGCAGCAGCGAATCGAGCGCCTCTATGCCGAGGTCGCCGCGGCCCAGGGACGACCGGACGCCTCCCACTTCGTCGAGAAGTACCGGGCCGACACGGTTCCTGAGCTGATGCTCGAGCTGTATCCCGGCGCCCGCGAGGTGATGCTGGTGCGCGACTTTCGCGACATGATCGCGTCGATGTTCGCGTACAACGAGAAGCGCGGGCGACAGGGCTTCCGCCGTGACCGCGCGACCAGCGACCACGACTACGTCGTGAACGACGTCGGCGCGTCGGTGGCCGCGATGGCGGACGCATGGCGCAGGCGCTCGAGCCGCGCGCAACTGCTGCGCTACGAGGACCTGGTGCTGCGCCCCGAGGAGACCGTGGAGTCCCTGCTCGGGCATCTCGGCCTCGATGCCGGGCCGGCCGCGGTCGAGCCGATGGTGGCGAGCCTGCTCGGCCGCGACTCGGACTCCGAGGGCCATCGCACGGTCAGCGACCCGCGGGAGTCGATCGGCCGCTGGCGGCGCGACCTCTCCGACGAGGTGGCCGCGGCCTGCGCGGAGGCGCTCGGCCCCTCCCTGGAGATCTTCGGGTACGAGCCGGCGTGAGCGGCGAGACGGTGCTCCTCGGCGGCTCGGTGGCTCAGCGGCCGGGCAGCGGAGGCCACACCTGGGTGTTCCTCCAATACCTGCTCGGCCTGCGGCGGCTGGGGCTGGACCCGGTTCTGATCGACTGGCTGGAGCCCGAGATGTGCCGCGACCGCGCGGGCGCCCCGAGCGCCGTGGAGGCGTCGTGGAACGTCGCGTATCTGGCCGACGTGATGGATCGCTTTGGCCTCGGCGACCGCTGGGCGATCCTCCACGACGGGGGCCGGGCGGTGCTCGGCATGGGCGACGCGGCCCTCGACCGCGCCGTGGACCGGGCGGCGCTGCTGCTGAACGTGAACGGCTTCGTGCACCACGAACGCGTGCTCGCGCGCGTCCCGCTGCGGGCGTATGTCGACATCGACCCGGGCTTCGGCCAGATGTGGCGCGCGCTCGGCCTGCATGATCCGTTCGCGGGCCACGACGCGTTCGTCACGATCGGGGAGCGGATCGGGCAGCCCGGATGCACGATCCCGACGAGCGGGCTGGACTGGATCACGACGCCGCAGCCCGTCGCGCTCGAGCAGTGGCCCGCTCAGCCGGCGGAGGGGCCGGGGACCGACGGCAGCTTCACCTCCGTCGCGAGCTGGCGGGGCCCGTTTGCGCCGATCGAGTACGAGGGCGTGACCTACGGGCTGCGCGTGCACGAGTTCCGGCGCTTCGCCGACCTGCCCGCGCGCACGTCCCAGCGGCTGGAGGTGGCGCTCGACATACACGAGACCGAGACCGCGGACCTGGAGCTGCTGCGCGCGCATGGATGGCACCTCGCCGACCCGGCCGTCCAGGCCGCCGACCCGTGGGCCTACCGGAGCTACGTGCAGCGCTCGAAGGGCGAGCTGATGATCGCGAAGAACATGTACGTGGCCAGCCGCAGCGGCTGGCTCAGCGATCGCAGCATCTGCTATCTCGCCAGCGGGCGCCCCGTGGTCGCTCAGGAAACGGGGATCTCGGAGCTGTACCCGGTGGGCGAGGGCCTGCTCACCTTCGACGATCCCGAAGC
>JBOGZM010000060.1:0-11120 GCA_050697255.1 Solirubrobacterales bacterium | reverse complement strand
GGCTGCGCCTGCTCACGTGTGCGGACCAGGGATGGAACCAGCAGCAGGACCTGGTCGCGTGCGCCCGCGTCGGGTCCTGGGGCCTGGTCAGGGACCTCGTCGAGGCGCAGCCGGCGATCACCGCGCAGGAGCTGGTCGCGCTCACGGGGTACGACGACGCGACGATCCACCGCCACCTCGACGCGCTGAACGCCCGCAAGGTCCCCTGAGCCCATCCGGCTCCCCGGGACGCTTCCGGGCCGCGCGTAACCTTGAGGCATGGCCGATTCCTCCAACGGCGGGAGCGACGAGCGGCTGCGCGACCAGCGGCGGGCGCTCCCCGACGCCCCCGGCGTCTACCTGTTCAAGGGCGCCCACGGGCGCGCCCTCTACGTTGGCAAGGCGAAGTCGATTCGCAAGCGCGTCGGCTCCCACTTCAGCGGCCGCTCCGCCCGCGGAGCGGACGAGATGCTCTCCAGGGTCGAATCGATCGACTTCGTCGCGACCGCGAACGAATCGGAGGCTCTGCTCGCCGAGCAGCGCTTCATCAAGCAGCACCGTCCGGCCTTCAACATCCGGCTGCGGGACGACAAGTCCTACCCGTACGTAGCGATCTCGCTCGACGAGCGCTTTCCGCGGGTCTACTTCACGCGCGAGCGGCACCGGGCCGAGCGCGTGTACTTCGGCCCCTTCTCGAGCGCGAAGCGGGTGCGCGCGACGCTCGACCTGCTGGGCCAGCTGTTCCCCTACCGCACCTGCGACGGACCAGAGCCGGGCCGCGCGTCGGGCAGCCCCTGTCTCGACTACTACATCAAGCGCTGCCAGGCCCCCTGCGTCGACTACATCTCGGAAGCGGACTACCGCGCCAACATCGACGCGATCATTCGCTTCCTC
The DNA here is from genome assembly GCA_050697255.1 of Solirubrobacterales bacterium. Taxonomy (GTDB): domain Bacteria; phylum Actinomycetota; class Thermoleophilia; order Solirubrobacterales; family JBBDJG01; genus CAVSXO01. The sequence continues at coordinate 10,247 of JBOGZM010000060.1, read as the reverse complement.
TCCGGCCGCTACCGGCAGATCGAGCGCGACCTCGAGCGCTCGATGGCGGCCGCCGCGGAGGCGCAGGAGTTCGAGCAGGCGGCGGTGTACCGCAACCGGCTGCGGGCTGTGCGCTCGCTGTTCGAGCGCCAGCGGGTGGCGAGCGGCACGGTCGGGACGCTCGACGTGCTGGCGGTCGCGGTCGACGGCACGGATGCGAACGCGCAGGTGTTCCAGGTCCGCGACGGGGTGCTCGCCGACCGGCAGAGCTTCTACCTCGAGAACCGGGCCGGGCGCACGGAGGGGGAGGTGGCACAGGAGTTCGCGATCCAGTATTACGCCACCTCGCTGTCGATACCGGGCGAGATCGTGGGGCCGGCCTCGCTGGTGGAGGCCGACGTCGTGCGTCAGGCGCTCGAGGAGCGCCGGGAGGCGCCGGTCGAGCTGCGCCACGCCAAGCGCGGTGACAAGCGGCGCCTGTACGAGCTGGCCGAGCGCAACGCCCGGCTCGCGATCGAGCAGGACAAGCTGCGCACCGAGCGTCGCCGCCAGCAGCGCGTGGACGCGCTCAACGATCTCCGCGAGGCCCTCGGGATGGACGCGCTGCCGGTGCGGATCGAGGGGTTCGACATCTCCAACCTCGGGCCGTCGCACACCGTTGCCTCGCTGGTGGTGTTCGAGGGTGGGGCGCCGCGCAAGGCCGACTACCGCCGCTTCAAGATCCGCGCGCTCGAGGGCCGCCAGGACGACTTCGCCGCGATGCAGGAGGTGTTGAGCCGGCGCATGGCGCAGTGGGTCGAGCAGCGCGAGCGCTCGCCGCACGACCCGTCCCGCGATGCGAGCTTCGCAGCGCTGCCCGGGCTGATCGTGATCGACGGCGGCCGCGGCCAGCTCTCGAGCGGCGTCAGCGGGCTGGGCGAGTTCCTCGCGCAGGGGGTCACCGTGGTCAGCCTCGCCAAGCGGCTGGAGGAGATCTACGTGCCCGGCCAGGCCGAGCCGATCAGGCTGCCGCGCGACTCACGCGCGCTGCAGCTGCTGCAGCGCATCCGCGACGAGGCGCACCGGTTCGCGGTCGAGCACCACCGCCTGCGCCGCGACCGCTCCATGAAGGCCTCGATCCTGGACGGGCTTCCCGGTGTGGGCCCGGCCCGCAAGCGGGTGCTGCTGCGTCACTTCGGGTCGCCGGAGCGCTTCCTCGGTGCCACCCGCGAGGAGCTGGAAGCGGTGCCGGGGCTACCGGGGAAGGTGGCCCGCCAGATTCACGAGCAGCTGAACAAGACCGGCTAGGCCGGCCGCCACGTGCAGGGGCAGCGGCCCGAGCAGGGCTCCACGGCCCCCCAGCTCGAGGTCGGCGACATGAAGCTCGAATAGCGATAGCGACGTAGCCCACCTCGCTCGCCTAGGCCCGCACGTGTTGCTTCGCCAGGGCGCGGATGAACACGTCCACCACGCCCGGGTCGAACTGCGTGCCCGCGTTGCGGCGCAGCTCGTGCATCGCCTCCTCGCGGGTGAGGGCGGGCCGGTGCGCGCGCTCGCTCGTCATCGCCTCGAAGGCGTCCGCGACGGCGAGGATCCGCGCTTCGAGCGGGATCGAGCTGCTGGAGAGGCCGGACGGGAACCCGGATCCGTCCACGCGCTCGTGGTGGGCCAGCACCCATTGCCCGATCACACCCAGGCGCGCGTTGGCGAGGATGCGGGCGCCGATCTCCGAGTGGCGGCGGACCTCGTGCCATTCCTCCTTGCTCAGCGGACCGGGCTAGCTCAGCAGCATGTTGGAGACCGCGATGTTGCCGACGTCGTGCAGCAGGCCGGCGAGCCGCACCTGCTCCACCGTCGGCTCGGGCAGCCCGAGCTCGCGGGCCGTGATCTCCGCCAGGCGGCCGACCGTCTGCGAGTGTCGCGCTGTGCGCGCGTCGCGGATGTCGAGCGCATCGGCAAGCGCGAGCATGGTCGCGAGCTGCTCGTTGCGGACCCCGTTGCGGCCGTTCGCCGGCGTCAGCACGCCGACGACCTCCTTGCTGTAGATGACGGTTCGGTCCCGGCCCAGCTCCTTGGCCGCGTAGAGCGCGTCATCAGCAGCGCCGAGCAGCTCCTGGCGGGTTGCGCCGTGCTGGGGGAAGCTGGCCACGCCGAAGCTCACGCTCACCGTCACGGGGTCGTCGGCGAACTCGTCGCGGACCGCGAGGCGCAGCCGCTCGGCGAGCATGAACGAGCGGCGGTCGACCGTGTCCGGCACGATCAGCGCGAACTCCTCGCCGCCCAGTCGCGCCACCGTGTCGATGCGGCGCTTCTCCTCGTACAGGATCTCGCTCGTGCGCGCAAGCGCGCGATCGCCGACGTGATGCCCGAAGCGGTCGTTCACGTGCTTGAAGTGGTCCAGGTCGCCGATCACCACGCTGAGCTTCCCGCCGCCGCGGCGGGCCCGCTCCAGCTCCAGCTCGAACGCCTCCTCGAATCCGCGCCGGTTCAACAGGCCGGTCAGAGGGTCGGTGCGGGCGGCGTCGGCAAGCCCGCTGACCGTGTGGTCGACGTGCCGCCTGAGCGCGAAGACCAGCACGCATGCCACGAGCAGGGAGCCGAACGTCAGCAGCCATTCCTCCAGCGTGTGCTGGGACGGGTTCGCCGCCTGGTCGAGCACCAGCGCGTACCCGCCGAGCGCGAGCGCGACCTGCGCAAGCGTGGCCCGCCGGCTGAGGAAGTAACCGGAGTAGAGGACCACCCACAGGTAGGAGAGCGCGTGCGCGGCGGTCGGCGTGCCGCGGAAGTGGATGCCGAGCGTGATCAGCACCGTGCCGAGCGTGACGATCCACGGGTACGCCGCCGGAGCGACGCGCGCGTGCGCCAACAGGATCGCGAGCGCGGCGCCGTAGGCGACGCCCGCGATGGCGAGCATCCCGCGCACGTCGCCCTCGGGGTGCGGTAGCGCGACCAGCACCGCGAGGGTCAGCGTCGCGGCGGCCGCGAACAGGAACGCGATCGAGCGCGCCATCGTGGCGCGGTGTGCGACGTCGTCGAGCGCAGCGGCTGCCGTGTGCAGTCGCCGAGTCGCTTCGAGGCGCGCGGAGGAGTCCTTTCCCAAAGCCATCATCCCGTTGGCCGTCCGTGGCTACGGTCTTTCAAACCCTAATGCGCGAGCGGCCGCGACGCCACCTTTTTCGCGCTGCAATGCTTAATCCCGACTTAACTGCCAAGCGCCCCGACGCCGGGGGCAAAACAGTAGACTGCCGCCCAACTGGGGCGCTGATCCGCCTGCATTCATGGGGGAGAAGCGCGGTAGCCGCAGGTAGGAGGAGAGGCCATAAACGCACAAGCTGTTGGGACCGGCATGCGTGCGACCCGCGCCGTCGACGACGGTGAGGGAGCCTTTCGCCGCGACCTCTTCGCGACCCACCCGCGGCGGCGAGCTGGAGTCGGACCTGGTCAATGAGCACGGCAAGACGCTGTCTCCTGCTGACAAGCCCCTCCGCGCACCGTAAACTGACTTCAGGAATGGAGTCGAGGGGCGGCTCGGGCGAGCCGCCTTTCGATGTTCGGGAGGGGACCACGAAGCTGACTGCCGACCTCGCGCCCATCACAGGGGGCGAGCAGTAATGACAATCGCTCGGGCTGCGGCCGTCGGGGCGCTGGTGGTTGCGATCATCGCGGTGGGCGTGCTCATGTTCGGCGGCAGCGGCGGCGCCGAGTACACGGTGCGGCTGCAGAGCGCGAACCAGCTCGTGAAGGGGAACACGGTCAGGGTCGGCGGCCTTGCGGTGGGCGAGATCACCGACATCAAGCTGTCGGAGGACAACCAGGCCGACATCAAGGTCGAGATCGAGGACGACTTCGCCCCGCTCCGCCGGGGATCTTCGATGACGGTGCGGTGGGAGTCCCTGCCGTCGGTCGCGAATCGCTACCTGTCCCTGCACCCGGGTCCCAACAACGCGCCCGAGATCCCGGAGGGCGGGGTCGTCGACACCGACCAGACGACCAACATGGTGGACCTCGACCAGCTTTTCAACACGCTCGAACCGAAGACCCGCAAGGGCCTCCAGGGCGTCCTGCAGGGATTCGGGACGTGGTATGTGGGCCAGAGCGAGAACCTCCAGGAGACGTTCAGGTACCTGCCGGAGTCGTTCGGCAACCTCTCGCGCGTGATGGAGGAGCTGGGCCGCGACCAGAAGACGTTCGAGAGCCTCATCGTGAACGGAGCGAAGGCGGTCAGCGCGATCGCCGAGCGGCGCGACGACCTGGCCGAGCTGGTCACGAACGGAACCGGGTTCGCGCGCGCCCTGGGCCAGGAGAACGTCGCGCTCGATCGCACCCTCGCGACCCTGCCGGACGTGCTCCAGCAGGGCAGCGTCACGTTCCGCAACCTGCGCTCGGCGCTCGACGACCTCGATCGCCTGACTGACGTCTCGAAGCCGCAGGTCAAGGGCCTGGCGCCGTTCCTGCGCCGGTTCGCGCACCTGTTTGCCACCATGCGCCCGACGTTCGACGACTTCCGCGGGCTCGTCAACCAGCCCGGCCGCTACAACGACTCGGTCGACCTCTTCCGCGTCGCGCCCGAGCTCGAGAGGATCTCGCGGGAGAGCTCGAAGAACTCGATCGCCGCGCTCAAGAAGGGTCAGGACGAGGTCGAGTTCTTCCGGCCCTACGCGCCCGACATCGCGGCCTGGATCACGCACTTCTCACAGGTGCCGGCCTACTACGATGCGAACGGGCACTACGCGCGCGTGCTGCCGCTCTTCAACGCGTTCCGTTACGACGAGGCCGCGAACGAGCTGACCGCGCTGACGCCCGCGGAGCGCGTGTCGATCCTGAACAAGCGCGGGGTGAAGTTCTGCCCGGGCGGCGCGACCCAGCCGTCCAGCGACGGATCGAATCCCTCGACGGACGACGGCAAGCTGGGCCCCGAAGACTGTGACCCGACCCAGAGGCCGGCGGGCCCGTGAGGCGGCGGCTGCTGATAGCCCTGGCCGCGGTCGGCGTCGTCGTCGCGCTGGTGGTCGGCATCGGCGCGGGGGAGGAGGACGGCGGCGACTACAAGGTCCGCGCGATCTTCAACAGCGCCGCGTTCGCGATCCCCGGCCAGGACGTGATGATCGCGGGCGCGAAGGTCGGCGCCATCGACGAGCTCGAAGTGACCGACGACCTGCGCGCGGCGGTGATCCTGAAGATCGACGATCCCGGCTTCCAGGACTTCCGCCAGGACGCCGAGTGCCAGATCCGGCTTCAGTCGGTGATCGGCGAGAAGCTGGTCGAGTGCCAGCCGACGCAGCCGCGTCCGGAAGGCGAGCCTCCGCCTCCGCCGCTGCCCGAGATCCCCGAGGGCCAGGACGGCGCGGGCCAGCGGCTGCTGCCGGTCGAGCAGACCCTCACCCCGGTCGGCGAGGACCTGATCCGCAACGTGATGCGCCGTCCTTACCGGGAGCGCTTCGGGATCATCCTGAACGAGTTCGGCGCCGGGCTGGCCGGCCGCGGCAAGGACCTGCGCAAGGTGATCCGGGGCGCGAACCCGGCGCTGCGCGAGCTGGACAAGGTGCTGAGGATCCTGGCGGACCAGAACCGTTTGCTGGCCGACGGGGCGCGGTCAGGTGACCGGGTGCTGGCCGAGTGGGCGCAGAAGCGCAAGAACGTGTCCAACCTGATCGTGCAGGCGAACATCACCGCCCAGGCGACCGCGGAGGAGCGCGCCAACCTCGAGCGCAACTTCGAGACGTTCCCGAGGTTCCTGCGCGAGCTGAAGCCGACGATGGCCCGGCTCGGGTCGCTCTCGGAGGAGATGACGCCGGTGTTCCGCGACCTCGGTGTGGTGGGCGAGGACGTGAGTCGCATCCTGCGCATGCTGGGGCCGTTCTCGCGCGCCGGCATCCCTGCGTTCGAGACGCTGGGCGACACGGCCGACGCCGGCAGCCGCGCGCTGCAGGCGGCGCAGCCCACGATCGAGGACCTCGGCGATTTCACCTCGCAAGCGCGCAACCTCTCGACGAACCTGTCGAAGCTGCTCAGGAACCTGCGCGACGAGGACGGCATCGAGCGCCTGATGGACCTCATCTACTACGTCGCGCTCTCGACCAACGGCTTCGACCGGTTCGGCCACTACCTGCGCACCACCCTGCTGGCCGGCTGCAACTCGCTCGCGACCGTCGTGAACCCGGCCTGCACGGCGAACTTCATCGCCGGCGCCAGCAGCGCGCGCTCCTTCCGCCGCAAGCCACGCACCCCGCTCGACCGCATCCTGGCCGGCGAGGACCCGGACAAGGTGATGCGCCTCTGGCGCCGGCAGCAGAGCAGGAAGGCCAAGCGGCAGGATGCGGCGGCTGCGAAGGAACCCGTCGGCCGTCGGCCGGCGGCCGTCGGCAGTCCTCAGCCGCAGTCCGCGCCTCAGGGTGCGCAGCCTCAGCCGGCGCAGCCGCAGCGCAAGCCCGACCCTGTTGTCGACTATCTCCTCGGAGACGGGTGATGAGCCGCCGCCGCGGCGCCACCGCGATCGCCTCGAACCCCGTGCTGGTGGGAGTCGCGACCACGCTCGTGATCGTGGTGGCGGTGTTCCTGGCCTACAACGCGAACGCGGGCCTGCCGTGGGTGCCGACCTACCGCCTCACGGCCGAGGTGCCGATCGCGACCAGCCTCGTGAAGGGCAACGAGGCCCGGATCGGCGGCCTGCGGGTCGGCGTGGTGGACAAGATCACGCCGGTCCAGCGCGGGGACGGCTCCGTGATGGCGAGGCTCGACCTGAAGCTGGAGACGCGGATCAAGCCGCTGCCGGTGGACTCCACGATCATCGTCCGCCCGAGGTCGGCGCTGGGACTGAAGTACATCGAGATCACGCGCGGCGAGTCCGAGCGGGGCTACCCGGAGGGCGGCACGATCCCGCTCTCGCAGGCGCGGCCCGAGCCCGTCGAGTTCGACGACTTCTTCAACATGTTCGATCGGCCCACACGGGCGGGGGAGCGGCTCAACCTGCGCGGCTTCGGCGACGCGTTCGCGGGCCGGGGCGAGGACCTGAACGAGGCGATCCAGGCCCTCGTCCCGCTGGTCGCGAACGCCGTCCCGGTGCTCTCCAACATCGCCGACCCGGAGACGCGCTGGCGCCGCTTCTTCGCATCGCAGTCGCGGGCCGCGATCATCGTCGCGCCGGTCGCGGTCATCCAGGCGCAGCTGTGGGCGAACCTCGACCTGACGATCTCGGCCTTCGCCGACGTCGCGCGCCCGTTCCTGCAGGAGACGATCCGGCGCGGACCGGAGGGCATGCGCACGGCGATCGAGACGTTCCCGCAGATTCGCCCGTTCTTCAAGAGCACCGAGCGCTTCTTCGTCGAGCTGCAGCCGGGCGCCCGTGCGCTGCGCCGGTCGGCGCCGACGCTGGCGGACGCGTTCACGCTGGGCGTCGAGGGCCTCGAGGGCTCGCCCGCGCTGAACCGCCGCCTGACGAAGTTCCTCGGCGACCTGGAGGACTTCGCCACCGACCCGCTGGTCCCGATCGGGTTCAAGGACCTGATCGAGACCGTCAGGTCACTCGACCCGCTGATCAGCCACATCACCCCGGCGCAGACGGTCTGCAACTACATGTCGCTGTTCTTCCGCAACGCCGCCAGCCTGTTGAGCGACGGGGACCAGAACGGCACGTGGCTGCGGTTCATGGTCATCACGACGCCGGTCGGCGTCGACGGCGGCCCGGCCCCCAACGGCGAGGGCGGGCCGTCCGGCCAGCCGGCCAACGGCGGCGGCCGGAAGATCGACAACATCGATCCCAACTTCCTGCACGTGAACCCATACCCGAACACCGCCGCCCCTGGCCAGGAGCGTGAGTGCGAGGCCGGCAACGAGACCTACGCCCAGGGCAAGCAGGCGATCGGGAACGTGCCGGGCAACCAGGGCATCGAGACCGACGAGCAGGGCTCGCAGCGGGGGGCGGGGGAGTAGTGGCCGCCGCCCCACAGCACATCGTCCCGCGTCGCCTGCGCGGCCGGATCAACCCGGTGCGGGCCGGCGCGATCGCGCTGCTGCTCATCATCGTGGGGACGTGGCTCGCCTTCACGAAGCAGCTGCCTTGGCGCGACCCGTTCCAGTTCCACGCCGTCTTCCAGACGTCCAACAACCTGCGCCTCGACTCCCCTGTGCGGATCGCGGGCGTGAACGTGGGCGAGGTCGTGGAGGTCGAGCGGGAGGACAACTCCGACCTCGTCAGGGTCACGATGGAGATGAAGGAGGAGGGGCTGCCGATCCACAAGGACGCGACCCTCAAGATCCGCTCGCGCATCTTCCTCGAGGGCAACTTCTTCGTCGACCTCAGCCCCGGGACTCCGAGCGGGGACGAAGTCGAGGACGGCGACACGATCCCGGTCACCCGCACCTCCACGCCGGTGCAGCTGGACCAGCTGCTGACCGCGCTCCAGACGAACGACCGGGAGTCGCTGCAGGACCTCTTGATCGGCCTCGGCGACGGCCTCTCGGGCAAGCCGAGCGCCGCGGACGACCGCGACCAGGACCCGGACGTGCGGGGCGAGACGGCGGCCAAGTCGCTGAACGACTCGCTGGACGACGCACCGGACTCGCTGAGGGGCTCGGCGGCGGTCAACCGCGCGCTGCTGGGCACGGAGCCGCACGACCTGTCCAAGCTGATCGCGGGTCTCGACAAGGTCACGACGGCGCTTGCCACCAACGAGGAGCAGCTGAAGGACTTCATCACCAACTTCAACCGGTTCTTCATCCCGTTCGCTGAGGAGGAGCAGAACCTGAACGAGGCCATCCGGCTGCTGGCGCCCACCGTTGAGCATGCGCGGGACTCGTTCAGGAGCCTCAACGAGGCCCTGCCCGATCTGGCCGGGTTCGCGCGCGACCTGACGCCGGGCGTGCAGGAGACCCAGCGCACGATCCGGGCAGTGACCCCGTGGCTGTCGCAGGCCGAGCGGCTGTTCGGCCGCTCGGAGCTCGGCGGGCTGCTCGACTCGCTGCGGCCGGCGACCGCCAGCCTGGCGCGCGCCGCCGCGGACTCGCGCGGCTTCCTGAGAGAGACCAACCTCACCAGCCGCTGCTTCGACGAGGTCATCCTGCCCGCCGGCGACACGGTCATCGACGAGGGCCCGCTCACCAGCGGCGCCTCCGTGTTCAAGGAGTTCTGGTACGTGATGGTCGCGTTCGCGAGCGAGGCGCAGGGCTTCGACGGCAACGGGTCGTTCGTCAACACCGCGACAGCGGGCGGCGACAACCTGATCCGCACCGGCAAGCTCCCGAACCGGCCCAGGAACCGCGACATCCTGTTCGGGCACGGGCTCACGCGCCCGCTCGGCACGCGCCCGGACCGCCCGGCGCGCAAGCCGAAGTACGAGCCCGACAAGGCCTGTCACACGAACGCGCAGCCGAACCTGAACGGCCCCGCCGCGGCCCCCGGGCCGCCTGACCAGGCACTGCGCGCGAGGAGGGGCCGGTGAGGCACGCGATCTCCAAGAACATGCGCGAGTTCCTCGCGGTGATCCTGATGGTGGTGATCGCGCTGTTCGTGGGCGGCTACATCCTGTCGAACCAGCGCTTCTACCTCCCCGCCTGGGTGCCCGTGATCGGCACCGACTTCTTCGAGCTGAAGGGCGAGTTCAGCACCGCGCAGTCGGTCACGCCGGGCCAGGGCCAGACGGTCGACATCGCGGGCGTGGCCGTGGGCGAGATCAAGCGCGTCGAGCTCGAGGACGGCCGCGCGATCGTGACGATGTTGATCCGGGCCAAGTACGAGGACCTCGTGAAGCGCGACGCGACCATGCTGCTGCGGCCGAAGACCGGCCTCAAGGACATGGTGATCGAGATGGACCCGGGCACGCCGGGCTCGCCCCGGGCGCCGGAGGGCTACATGATCCCGGTCTCCCAGACCCGACCGGACGTGAACCTCGACGAGATCCTCTCGAACCTCGACCGCGACACGCGCGACTACCTGCGCCTGCTGGTCGCGGGCGGCGGCGAGGGCCTGAAGGACAACGGCGCCAACTTCCGCAACACGTTCCGCCGCTTCGAGCCGCTGGGCCGGGACGTCGCGAAGCTCACGAAGCTGCTCGCCGAGCGGCGCCAGCACCTCGCGCGCCTGATCCACAACCTGCAGCTGCTGATGACCGAGGTCGGCACGAAGGACAAGGAGCTGGCGGAGCTGGTCGTGTCGCAGAACGCCGTGTTCGAGGCGTTCGCGAACCAGGACGAGAACCTGCGTGAGACGTTCCGCCTCCTGCCGGACACGTTGCGGACGACCAATTCGGCGCTCGTCAAGTCGGACGAGCTGTCCTCGCTGCTCGGGCCCACCC
>JBOGZM010000059.1:0-4447 GCA_050697255.1 Solirubrobacterales bacterium | reverse complement strand
CTCCAGGGGACCGTGTTGCGCGTGAACGTCGAAAAAGGCCAGGAGGTCGATGAGGGCGCGGTCGTGTGTGTGATCGAGGCGATGAAGATGGAGAACGAGATCACCGCGCCGGCGGCCGGCAAGGTCGCGGAGCTGAACGTCCGCGAGGGCGCCGCGGTCGTGGCCGGTGACGCGATCGCCGTGATCAAGTAACGGTGGTCACCGGGCGGGTCGCGGTCCCACCCTCCTTTTCCACCCCCGCTCTGTCCCTTTGCGTTTGACCTCGCGCGTTCATGCGCCGACAATGGACTCCGCTGATGGTCCCATCGCGTCGCCTACTCGCGCTCGCGGCCAGCGCATCGCTGCTCTTCGCGCCGGGCGCGGACGCCGCCGTGTCCTCGCTCGAGGGCACTCCCGTGCCGGCCGGCAGCATTGACTCGCTCTCGACCCCGAGAGCCGGGGGCCCGGGCGCCGGCACACCCCGCGCGATCCCGTTCCGGACCCGTGATCCCGGGCGGCGCTACTCCGCCAGGGACCGCAGCGCGACGCACGGCGGCGGGCGCAGCGCGCCGTCAGGTCCGGCGCCATTGGCCGATGCCATCAGCCCGCTCAACCAGCCTGGCCTATCCGCAGCGAGCACCACCCCGCCCGATTCGACGGGGGCGATCGGCCCCAGCCACTACATCGAGATGGTGAACCGGCAGGTCGCCGTGTACAGCCGCGCAGCACTCGCCCTCAGCGGTCAGATCGACCTGGACAACTTCGTCGGCAAGCCCAGCGACCGCCAATGCGATCCGCAGGTCGTCTGGGACGAGCCCGCGCAGCGATGGGTCTACGCGGCGCTCGACTGCGATGGGGGATCGCAGAACTTCCTGCTGTTCGGGTGGTCCAAGACCGCCAGCCCCATTCCGCTGCCGAGCTCGAGCAGCGCCGGCAACTGGTGCCGTTTCCAGCAGGCGACCGGGTCCGAGCTCGACGACTATCCGAAGCTCGGGACCAACGCGGGCCATGCGATCGTCGGGACGAATGTCTTCGCCGCCAGCGGCGCCTTCCTCACATCCCGGATCTGGACCTATGAGAAGCCTCCGCCCGGCGAAACGAGCTGCTCGATGCCCGCCGGGTTCTCGTTCGGCTCGGCGGCCGGCCCGCTGCTGACCGCAGACCTGGACGAGGCCTTCACCCCCGTGCCGGCCAACACGGCCGACGGTGGTCCAGCGGGATACGTGGTCGCGGCCGATTACCCGGAGACGGGACCCGCGAACCAGCTGATGGTCTGGCATCTCGAGGGGGGCGGGTCGGGGGGCGTGCCGACGCTCGTCGGCGACGGGAACGTGGCGGTCGCGGCATTCGACTTCCCGTCCTTCGTGCCGCAACCAGGCTCGAACCGGGTGCTCGATTCACTCGACACCCGGCTCACGCAGGCGGTCGCCGTCGGCGACCCGGACGCGGGCGGCGCAAAGGGGGTCTGGACGCAGCACACCATCGACGGCCCGGGCACGCCCTCGCAGGTGAGGTGGTATGAGCTCGTCCCGAGCCGCTGTGCCGACGGGACGTGCCCAACCGCTACCGTCGAGCAGGCGGGCACGGTCTCGGACCCGACCCATTTCGCGTTCAACGCCGCCATCTCGCCGACGTGGTCCGGCCGCAGCGCCCTTGTGCAGTACAACCTCGGCAGCGGCTCGCTGCTCGCGCAGATTCGAGCTCAATGGCATTCGCCGGACCTGGCCGCCGGCACGACCACGGGGAACCTCCTGGTCGGGTCGAGCAGTAACGCCGACCAGGACTTCTCCTGCAGGCCCGGCCCGTGCCGCTGGGGCGACTACGCGGGCGCGACGCCGGACCCGGTGGCGACCGACACGGTCTGGTCATCGAACCAGCTGCTCGGCCCGACCAGCGGCACCAATCCTCACTGGACGACCCGTAACTTCTCGATTCGCATCTTCGGTGGGTACGCGCGGCCGACAGCCGCCTCCCCCTTGCGGGTCTCGCTCGTGCCGGCCTACTCCGTGTGCGCCGGCGCGAACCGCACCCACGGGCCACCGCTGGCCTTCGGCTCCTGTGCTCCGCCGGTCCAGACGTCCGCGCTGCTGACCGTGGGCACAGCCGATGCGAACGGCGAGCCCGCCAACGCTGTCGGCTTTCTACGCCTCGGCGTCGTGACGGGCGATCCGTCGACGCCCGCGGACGAGGCGGACGTGCGCGTGACCATGAGCCTTGCCGATGTGCGGCAGCAGGGCGCTCTGGACGACTACACAGGCGAGCTGCGACTCTCGCTGAGAGCACGGCTGACCGACCGCGCGAATGGCAGCTCGGCCGACGAGCCCGGGACGGTGTCGGACCTCACTTTCCCGGTCCCGGCGCCGTGCGGTGCGACCCCCGCGGGCGTAGGCGCGACCTGCGACGTCACGACCACGCTGGACGCGGTGCTGCCTGGTTCGGTCCCGGAGGGCGCGCGCTCGATCTGGGCGCTCGAAGACGTCAGGGTGATGGATGGCGGCGCAGACGGGATCGCCTCCACCGAGCCCAACACGCTGTTCGCGAGGCAAGGAGTCTTCGTACCGTGAGCAGCGCGCCGGCTCGTTTCTAGGCCGCGCCGAGCAGCTTCACGGCCGAGCGCAGGTCCTTCACGATCTCGGTCGGCTTGCCACGCTGGCCCTGCGGCCAGCCCTGCTTCTTGCGGTCGATCCAGATCACCGGGATCTTCAGCTTCACGCAGGGGATCACGTCGGTCTCGAGCCCGGTCGCGATGTGGACCCACTTCGTCTTCGACCCGATCCGGCGCTTGCACTCCTTGAAGTGGGCCGGGTCCGGCTTGTAGCTGCGCACCTGCTGCGCCGTCACGACCAGATCGAAGTCCGGGCGCAGGTGCCGCCGGGTGGCTCCCAGCAGCTTGTCGTCGATGTTCGCGATCAGGCCGATCCCGGTCGTCACCTTGTCGGGTGGCGGGTCCTTGTGGAACTTCTTCCGGAGGCGTTCGAGCAGCGCGTTCGTGTCCCGGAACGGCGGCCACGAAGGGATGCTGTTCGGCAGGAAGCTCGACCGCACGGGCTCCAGCTCCCAGCCCAGCTCTTCGGCGACGCGGAGAGCCGTGCGCCTCAGGACCTCGGCGTACAGCTCGTATGAGCCGGCCATGATCTCGGCCTGGGTCTCGATGAACAGCGGGATCAACCGGTCGCGCTCGATCGTGAAGCCGTCCCGCTCGGCCTCCTTGCGGAACGCCTCGTAGATGCCGGCCTCCCAGTCGATCAGGGTGCCGTAGACCTCGAGGCTGACGAAATCGAGATGCTTGGGTAGAGGCAAGGGCTTCGGGGTGAGGTTTGCTGATAGCGTCCCGCGCCGGTCAGACGCGGCTCAGCAGGGCGGTTCTTGCACGTCCTGCGGCGGGCGGAACGATACATGGACCTGCTCGAGTACCAAGGCAAGCAGCTCTTCGCCGAGCACGGCGTGCCCGTGCCGGAGGGCCGCCATGCGACCACGCCGAAGGAGGCCCGCGACGCCGCCGAAGAGCTCGGCTTCCCCGTCGTGATCAAGGCTCAGGTCCAGATCGGAGGACGCGGAAAAGCCGGCGGGATCAAGCTCGCGCAGGACGCCGAGGAGGCGGAGGCGCACGCGACGGCGATCCTGGGCATGGACATCCGTGGTCTCACGGTGCACGAAGTGTGGGTGGAGCGTGCCTCGGACATCGCCGCCGAGTACTACGCCGCGGTCGTCTTCGACCGCAGCGCGAAGAAGCTGCTCGTGATGCTGTCGGCGGAGGGTGGGATGGACATCGAGGCAGTAGCCGAGGAGAAGATCGCACGCCTGCACGTCGATCCACTGATCGGCTTCCAGCCCCAGGACGGCGCCCGGCTGACCTCCGAGAGCGGCATCGCCGCGGATGTCGTCGAGCCGGTGGGAACGATGCTTGCGAGGCTCTACGACATGTTCGTCGCGACCGACTCGATGCTGGTCGAGGTGAACCCGCTGATCGTCACCGGCGACCGCCGGGTCATGGCACTCGACGCGAAGGTGACCGTCGACGACAACGCGCTCTTCCGCCAGCCCGAGGTGGCGCAGATGCGGAATCCCTCGGCCGAGGACCCGCAGGAGCAGATGGCGAAGGAACGCGGCATCACGTACGTGAAGCTCGGCGGCGAGGTCGGGATCCTGGGCAACGGGGCCGGGCTCGTGATGTCGACGCTCGACGTGATCGCACAGGCGGGCGGGCGCCCGGCAAACTTCCTCGACGTTGGCGGCGGCGCCAAGGCGGAGGAGATCGTCGCGGCCCTGGAGGTGCTTCTCTCCGATCAGAAGGTAAAGGCCGTGCTGTTCAACATCTTCGGCGGCATCACCCGCTGCGACGAGGTCGCGAAGGGGATCATCGAGGCGTACGGGCGGGTCGACCTGGACGTCCCGGTCGTCGTCCGGCTCGACGGAACCAACTCGGAGGAGGGCCTGGGCCTGCTCGCCGACGCCGACCTCCCGAACC
>JBOGZM010000058.1:0-7186 GCA_050697255.1 Solirubrobacterales bacterium | reverse complement strand
ACCAGCTGCTGGTCGAGATGGACGGCTTCGAGATGAAGGACAACATCATCCTGATCGCGGCCACGAACCGGCCCGACATCCTCGACCCGGCATTGCTGCGGCCCGGCCGCTTCGACCGCCAGGTGGTCGTGGACCGGCCCGACCGCAAGGGCCGCGCCAGGATCCTCGAGGTCCACACGCGCGGGAAGCCGCTCGCGAAGGAGATCGACATCGACAACCTCGCCGGTCAGACGCCCGGCTTCACCGGCGCCGACCTGGCCAACCTGGTGAACGAGGCAGCGCTGCTCGCGGCGCGCGACAACAAGCGCGAGATCACCCAGCACGAGCTCGAGGAGGGCATCATGCGGGTGATCGCGGGCCCCGAGAAGAAGACCCGCGTGATGGGCGAGAAGGAGCGCCTCGTGACCGCCTACCACGAGATGGGCCACGCGATGGTGGCGCATTTCCTCGAGAACACCGACCCGGTGCACAAGATCTCGATCATCTCCCGCGGCCAGGCGCTCGGCTACACGATCTCATTGCCGACCGAGGACAAGTTCCTCACGACCCGCGCCGAGCTGGCGGACACGCTCGCGATGACGCTCGGGGGGCGTGCGGCCGAGGAGATCGCGTTCGGCGAGATCACGACCGGGGCCGCGAACGACCTCGAGAAGGTGACGGCCACCGCGAAGCAGATGGTGATGCGGTTCGGCATGTCCGAGAAGCTCGGGCCGCGGACGTTCGGCCACGACCAGTCACAGCCGTTCCTCGGGCGCGAGTTCAGCGCGACGGCCGATTACTCGGACGAGATCGCGCGGGAGATCGACGACGAGATCCGGCGCATCGTCGAGGAGGCGCACCAGACCGCGCGGCAGGTGCTGAGCGATCGCCGCGCCGACCTCGACCGGCTCTCGCGGACGCTGCTCGAGCAGGAGACGATCGAGCGGGAGCAGTTCGAGGCGCTGCTGGCCGGGAAGTCCGAGGAAGAGGTCTTCGGAACGCCCGAGGCCGAGCAGGAGCCCCCGCCGCCGCCCGCCGAGGCAGAGCGCCGCCGGCCCGTGGCGCAGCCGCGCCCGCTGCCGCAGCCGCGTCCCGGCCTCGCAGGCGGTACCGCAGAGATGCGCGGCGACACCTAGAGCCGGGCCTCGACCGCGGTGACAGCTTTCCCGCGCCCCGCCGTGATGGGGGTGCTCAACGTCACGCCCGACTCGTTCTCCGACGGCGGGGCGTTCCTCGATCCCGCCGCCGCTGTGGCCCACGCCGAGCGCATGGCGGGCGAGGGAGCGGACCTCGTCGACGTGGGTGGGGAGTCCACCCGCCCGGGCGCCGAGCCGGTGCCGGCCGAGGAGGAGCTGCGCCGCGTGATGCCGGTGATCGAGCGGCTCGCCGAGCGGGGCGGCATTCCCCTGTCGATCGACACCTCGAAGGCGGTTGTGGCGCGGGCCGCCACGAGCGCCGGAGCGGTGCTCGTCAACGACGTGACCGCGCTGCGCGGCGACCCCGCGATGGCGGCGGTCGTGGCAGACTCGGGCGCCGAGCTCTGCCTGATGCACATGCGTGGCGACCCGCGGACGATGCAGGACGACCCGCGGTACGGGGACGTGGTGGCCGAGGTGAGGGACTTCCTGGAGGAACGGCTGCGCTTCGCGGCCGCACGGGGCATCCCGGAGGAGCGCGTGTGGCTCGACCCCGGCATCGGGTTCGGCAAGACGCTCGTGCACAACCTCGAGCTGCTGCGGCGGCTGGACGAGATCGTCGCCCTGGGCCGGCCGGTGATCGTCGGCGCCTCCCGCAAGCGCTTCATCGGCACCCTCACCGGCAGGGCGGAGTCCGACCGCGTGGCCGGCGGCGTGGCGGCCAATGTGCTCGCCTACCAGCGCGGAGCCCACATGTTCCGTGTCCACGACGTCTCCCAGACTCGCGATGCGCTGACGGTGGCGGCTGCTACGGTGGGCGACGCCGCTGACCCGGACGAGGGATGACCACATGGAGAGCTGGGAAGAACGCGAACACGAGGACCAGGGGGTGGATTCCTCCGATTCCTTCGTGACGATCGAGATCTCGGGGCTGTCGCTGTTCACCCATCACGGCGCCACCGAGGCCGAGCAGCAGACGGGCCAGCGCCTCGTCTTCGACATCACCTTCGAGGTGGAGGACTGCGATGCGACGGTCACGGACCGCCTCGAGGACACGGTCGACTATTCGGCGGTCTGCCAGGCGGTCGCGCTGGTGGCGACCGAGCGCTCGTACCGCACCCTCGAGCGCGTCTGCACGGCGGTTGCCGACATGGTCGAGGAGCGCTTCGGCGCGACGGGCATCGTGGTGCGGGCCACCAAGCCCGAGCCGCCGATCCCGCTACCGGTCGAGGAGGTCTCGGTAGAGGTCAGTCGCTGACGCGAGCGTTCCTCGGGCTCGGGTCCAACGTCGGGGACAGGCTCGCGCAGCTACGCGAGGCAGCCGCGCGTGTGGCGGCGCTGGAGGGTGTGCGGCTGCTGGGGTGCTCGTCGGTGTACGAGACCGAGCCGGTCGGCGAGATGCCCGACCAGCGCGACTTCTTCAACGCGGCGGTGTGCGTGGACACGGAGCTGGAGCCGCTCGACCTCCTGGCAGCGTGCAAGGCGATCGAGCGTGACATGGGCCGTGCGGCCGGGGCGCGCCACGGGCCCCGGACGATCGACGTCGACGTGCTCCTGGTCGGTGATCGCGTGCTGCAATCCGACCGCCTCACGCTGCCCCATCCCGAGCTGCACAGCCGCCGCTTCGTGCTCCTGCCGTTGCTCGAGCTGGATCCCGACCTCGCGCTGCCCGGCGGCGGCTCGCTGCGCATGGCGCTCGACGCCCTGCCCCCCGGCCAGCGGGCGGATCGAGTCGGCGAGCTTTCCTGAGCTCGTGGCACGGGATAATCGCCGCGTGCTGCTAACGATCGACGTCGGCAACACGCAGACCCATGTGGGCGCTTTCGACGGGCTGGACCTGGTCGAGCACTGGCGGTTCTCCACCGACCGCCAATCCACCGGTGACGAGCTCGCCGTGGTGATCCACGACCTGCTCGCCCTGCGTGGCATCGGATTCGACCAGATCCACGGCGAGGCAGTCTCTTCGGTGGTGCCGCGACTCGTGTCGGAGTACCGCCACATGTTCGAGCGCTATCTGGATCGCGAGGCGCTGATCGTGGGCCCGGGCACCAAGACGGGGATGCCCATCCTCCTCGAGAACCCGCACGAGCTTGGGGCCGATCGCCTCGTGAACGCGGTTGCCGGCTACGACATCTGCGGTGATGCCTGCGTGATCGTGGACTTCGGGACCGCGATCAACTACGACGTCGTCTCTCGCGCCGGGGAGTACCTCGGCGGGATCATCGCTCCCGGGATCGAGATCTCGATCGAGGCGCTCACCTCCCGCGCCGCGCGCCTCACGAAGGTCGACATCACCGAGCCGGGCGAGCTGATCGGCAGGTCCACCGAGGCGGCGGTTCAGTCGGGGGTCGTGTACGGCTTCGCGGCCCAGGTCGACGGCATCTGCGCGCGCCTGCGACGCGAGCTCGGCGACGACGTCACGACGATCGCCACCGGAGGGCTCGCAAGCGTGATCGTCGGGTTCACGGACAGCATCGACATGGTCGATGACCTGCTGACCCTGAAGGGCCTGCGGCTCGTATACGAGAGGAATCGCTAGCCGCGCGGCGCCCCTGGGTGCCCCGCCGAGCCCGCCGGGGACCGTTTAGGGGCGCCGCTATACTTGCCGGTCCCCCGAGGGGCCCCAACCGCCGCGCAAGGCGGCTTTTTACCTGCTATGGCGAGAGAAACGGTACTCACACCAGAGGGCTACGAGAAGCTCAAGACGGAGATCGAGCACCTCCGCACGACGAAGCGCCGTGAGGTCGCCGAGCGCATCAAGGAGGCACGCGAGTTCGGCGACATCAGCGAGAACGCCGAATACGACCACGCGAAGAACGAGCAGGCAATGCTCGAGGCGCGCATCGCCCAGCTCGAGGACAAGCTGCGCCACGCCAGCGTGATCGACCAGAAGCAGCTCGACGCGAGGGTGGTCTCGGTCGGGACGAAGGTGCGCGTCAAGGACCAGAAGTCGGGGCAGTCGGTCGCGTACCAGATAGTCGGGTCCGCCGAGGCGGACCCCTCGGAGAGCAAGCTCTCCAACGAGTCCCCCGTGGGCAGCGCGCTGATCGGCCACAAGCGCGGCGACGTCGTCACCGTGCAGGTGCCCCGCGGCCCCAGCAGGAAGCTGAAGATCACGAAGATCGAAGCCGCTTAGCGGGTTCGATCGGGCGGCCGCCGTGCGCGCGGCGCTAGCGCTTGGTGACCGCAACCACGTCCTGCTGCCCATGCCAGCCGCACTCCGTGTAGCTGACGAGCTGCAGGCAGCCTGTCTCGGCGATCCTGTCGCAGACCCACGGCGGCGAGGTGAGCGACATCCCGGAAAGCCTCCGGCCCTCGTAGTCCGCGTACCCGAAGCCGTCTCGATCGAACTCGCTCAGGATCTTCTGCGCACCCTGCTCACCGATGCCATGGAGCGCCTCCCGGCTTCTGATCCGCTCAGCCCGGGCGCGGCCGTACGCCGTGAACACGAACACGCCGCCGCCGTCGACGGCGCTCGCCAGCAACGAGAAGAAGCCGGGCCAGCGGTCGCGGTCCAGGTGCGTCAGGAGCGAGCCGCACCAGACGAGGTCGAACCGCCCCTCGATGGTCACCTCCTCGGGAGTGAGGCGCGAGTTGATCGGCGTGGCTCCCAAGCGGCGTGCACAGAAGCTCACTCCGTCGGCGTTGAGGTCTCCGGCCGTCAGGGCGGCATCGGGGAACTCGGCTTTCAGCATGCGCAGCACGCGGCCGTGACCGCAGGGGAAGTCGAGTATCCGCGCAGGGTCGTCCTTCCCTGCCGCGAGCAGCGCCAGCCGAATCGCGCGCAGCGCCGCCGCACCGAGCTGGAAGTACAGCTCGCGCCGCCCGGGGATGTACATCTCGTCCCCCTCGGCGATCTCCTGCTCCACGCCGGAGGGCGACTGCGCCAGCGCGCCCAATGCCGGCGCGAGGGTGTCGGTCTCCGCCATTCCAGCCGGGGACAGTAGCGAGCCCCCCGTTGCGGATGCCGGCGGCGCGCGCGACCCTCACAGTCCAACCCCTCTGCTTCACAGCGGTGTGCTGGTACGGTTCGGAGGAGGCGCGAAATCGGGGGAAGCGAAGTGAGCCGTGTGTACAGGTATTGCGCCGTTGTAGGGCTCTGCGGCGCGGTCATGGGTTTTGCTCCGGCGGCGGCGCTGGGTCAGACCTTCGGCAGCCTGGTCACTCCCACCGGCCCTGAAGAGGTGGTCTTCGATGGTCCGGGGACCTGCCCCACTCCACCCGGCGCAGACTTCGGCCACACCGTCGACGGGCGGGTGCGCGCGTTCCGCGATGGGCAGCAGCGGGTCCAGATGACCCTCCCCCAGGGGGCCGCCAACCGGCGGCTGATCGGACCCTCGCTGGATGACCTGAGCCCGGATTGTCAGGTCGTGCACCCGCTCGAGCCCGAAGGAAGGACGACTCCGCCTTCGAGCTACACGAACATGGACTGGATCACGGCGGTCTACCGGCAGGCCAACGGCACCGTGTACGCGCTCCTTCACAACGAGTACCACGGATACTTCACGAACCCGCCGGACTGCTCCCCCGACAAGGGTTTCGCGGACTGCTGGATGAGCAGCATCACCTCCGCGGTCTCCACCGACGACGGGGAGACCTACGCCCACGTGCCGGCGCCGCCCGGCCATCTGGTGGCCGCCCTGCCATATCCGTACGAGCGGGACTGGGGGGCACGGGGCTACCAGAGCCCCACGAACATCCTGCTCAACCCGGCCGACGGGCACTTCTATGCGGTGATCAACGTCCGCTCGCAGCCCACGAGCCCTGGCGGCCGGTTCAGGGACCAGGAGATCGGCCAATGCGTGATCCGAACTCCGAGCCTCGACCTGCCCTCGTGGCGGGCGTGGAACGGCACGTCGTTCGCGACCGAGTTCATCAACCCGTACGCGCCGGGCTACGACCCGGTCGCCGATCCCCCGAACCACGTCTGCAAGCCGGTGTCGACGTCGAGCGGCAAGCTCAGCAAGACCTTCACCGCCCACAGCCTGACGTTCAGCACCTTCTTCAACAAGTTCCTGATGATCGGGCAGCAGACCCGCAACGGGGTGCGGGGCTTCTGGTACTCGCTCTCCGACGACCTCCTGGACTGGAGCGCCCCACGGCTCGTCAGGACGAACGTGCCCCAGGGGGACTGCACGACGGCCGAGAGGTCCACCGCGTACCCGTCGATCCTGGACCCAGCCGATACGACCACGAACTTCGACCATCCGGGCCGCAACGTGTACCTGTATTTCGTCAGGTTCAACTGGTGCGGCTCCCCAGCGACGGGCGATCGTGACCTGGCGCGGATCCCGGTCAGGCTGGAGCGGCCGCTGCGGTGGGCAACCGGGGCGGCGGAGAAGTGCCCGGGCGGGTTCGACGCGCACGTGACCTCGGGGTCCGGGGCGTTCGGGCTCGACCCGGCCCGCAACTACAGCGGCGCCCCCGCGTCCCATCGCTCCGACACGGACGCCGGCGGCGGCAGCGCATATGGAGTGTTCGAGCGGGAGGACTATCCCGCCGACTGTGCGGAGAGCGACCCGACCGTCCGGCCGACGTTCAGGTACTCCGCCGGCAACGACGTCTGGTACAGCGCGGCGTTCCTGCTCCCCGGCGACGGCTTCTGGAACCGCCCCCGCGGGGACGTGACCCTGATGCGCCTCGACAACCGGCCGGCGCGTGACGATGCGGCGGGGATCCTGTCGGTCGGCACGGACAACCGGCTCCACTTCACCACCGACCCGAGCGACGCGCCCGGTGACGAGGTCGAGGTCCTGAAGAGCGGATCGACAAACGGCGTGCCGCTCTCCCAGGACGACTGCTGGCACTTCGTCGAGGTGCATCAGCGGATCGGCGACGCCGGTGCCGTGAACGAGCTGTGGCTCGACGGAACGATGCAGGACACCGTCTCGGGCGCCGACAACTTCCACGGCGCCCCGTACGACCGGCTCGGGGCCGGCATCGTCTCGACAGGCGGGGGCGGATCGGGGCCGCTGACCGTCTTCACGGACCTGGTCGGCTACGGCTACGGGGGCCCGCTGTCGCACATCCGGTGCAACGGCCTCGCGTCCGGCGCCCCCGCCGTGCTGAGC
>JBOGZM010000057.1:0-2351 GCA_050697255.1 Solirubrobacterales bacterium | reverse complement strand
ACGCAGTTGTGCGAGGCGCGTGGCAGCGCCGAGCTTGCCGGGCAGCGCCGTACGGTCGAGGCTGGGGCCCTCCGCACCCACCGCTGGGGGCCGATCGGGGAGGCCGGACGGGCCCGGTTCCTGACCGCCGCCACCGATGACGGCACGTTGCTGACGGTGGCCGCAGTACGCCCGGCCGGCGCCGCGGCTGAGGGGGAGGAGCTCGTGGGCGGGCAGACCATCCGCGCGGGCGAGGACCGAGATGCCGCACCACTGTCGTTCGAGACGGTGCGCCTGTCCACGGTCTTCGGCGAGGGCGGCCTGCCGGTGAAGGCGGGCGCAGAGCTGTACAGGCCCGGCGACGAGCTGCCCAGCCGGCTCGCCGGCGTGGCCGCGACCGTTCCCGCCGAGCTCCCGGGCGGCCGGGCCTCGCTGACCATGTTTCGATTCCGGCTCGACGGCGTCCCGGCGCTCGGTGCGTACGAGATCGAGGCGGGCGCATGAGCGGTCCCTCGCTGCGAGCGGTCATCAGCGACTTTGGCGGCGTGCTCACGAACCGCCTGATCGAGGCCTTCGCCGCCTTTCAGGACGAGACGGGCATCTCGATGGAGCAGCTCGGCCGGGGCATGCAGCGGGTCGCCGAGCGCGGCGGTGATTACCCGCTGTTCCGCCTCGAGCGCGGCGAGGTCAGCGAGGAGGATTTCCTGGACCAGCTCTGCTGGGGCCTCGAGCCCGAGCTCGGCCACCGGCCGACGCTGCACCGGTTCAGAGAGATCTGGTTCGAGGCCCTGCACGGCAACGAGCCGATGCTCGAGGTGATGCGCGAGCTCCGCGACCGCGGCTACCGCATGGCGATCCTCACCAACAACGTGCGCGAGTGGGAGGAGCTGTGGCGGGCAAAGCTGCCCGTCGACGAGATCTTCGAGCTGGTCGTGGACTCGGCGTGGGTCGGCATGCGCAAACCCGATCCGGAGATCTACAAGCTGACCGTCAGCCGGCTTGGCGGCGTGGAGCCGCAGGAATGCCTGTTCGTGGACGACAACGAGGCCAACGTCGAGGCCGCGCGGGCATTGGGCATGACCGCGGTCCACTTCCGATCGAATGACCAGGCGATCCCGGAGATCCGCGCGCTGGCCGGGCTTGACGGCGCCGCGCCCGGCTAGTTTGCCCCGACCGCTAACGCGAGAGCAGGCCGGCCACCGACTGCTCGAGTGATGCGACGCGGTGCTCGAGCTCCGCGATGCGGGCCTCGGGCGATTGGGGCGGGCTCCCGGACCGGGAGCCGGCGCCGCCTGTCCCGAGACGCAGCTGCTGCCCCAACTCGGCGCGCGTGCGGTCGAAGGACGCGGCCAGCACGGCGACCAGCTCGTCGGCACGGTTCAGGGAACCGACGGCGGCGTCCTCCTCGATCTGAGCCGCAAGCTCTCCCATCTCCGCCGCCCCGAAGCTGCGCGCGGTGCCTTCCAGTGATCGTGCCGCCTCCCGGAGGCTCAACGCGTCGCCTGCCAGCACGGTCTTGCGCAGGTTGGCGAGGCGATCCGGCGTCCGGTCGAGGAACACGGTGACCAGCTCGGTGAGGCCTTCCTTGCCCAGCTGCTCCTCCAGCTGCCGGACCGCGCCGCGGTCCACCGCGGGCGTGGACGAAGCGCTCGAGAGCGCAGGCTCTTTCTCGAAGGGCTCTGCCACGAATCCTCAGAGTCCATTCGGCAGCCGCACACGGCGGCTTGAGGGCTTCAGTCGCGGTTCGCTAGTTGTCGCCGCCGAGGCGGTCGCCGACGTAGATCCGCAGCGCCCGGCTGCAGAGCGTCTCGAGCCGCTCGGGTGAGAGCCAGGGCAGAACTATGTCGAGCGCCTCCTCCTCGCCGACCCCGGCGAGAAAGGCCTCGTCGCCCCGGAAGCGGGCGGCCAGCTTGAGCAGCTCGCGTTTGTGCTCCCCGAGGCCCTCGAAGGCGCCCACAAGGAACTCCGCGGTGGCGATCGGGGTGCCCACCTCGAGCGTTGCGTGCCATGCCGCGAGCATCGACAGATCCTCGTGATCGAGGTCGTTCACGGCCTTGGAGTAGTGCTGCGTCAGCTCGTGTTCAGGGATGTCGTCGACCCACGATTCGATCACCGCGGAAAGCAGCGCGCGGCGCGCCTCGCGGCCGATCGACTCGGCGATCACGCGAATCGCCTCCGCTGGTTCCATGAAGCACAGCGTCATCGATCGCCAAGATAGGCGGCGGCGGGGACGGAACGACTATGTTCGGCTCAGTGTCACGCTCTCGACCCTGAGGGCGGAGACGTCCGACCCGCCCGGTTGGTTCCCGGGTCGGCGGCGGGTTGACTCTTATGCTCGCTGTCGCCCCGAAGGGCTGACTTGCATGCGTTGT
>JBOGZM010000056.1:0-7877 GCA_050697255.1 Solirubrobacterales bacterium | reverse complement strand
ACAACGCATGCAAGTCAGCCCTTCGGGGCGACAGCGAGCATAAGAGTCAACCCGCCGCCGACCCGGGAACCAACCGGGCGGGTCGGACGTCTCCGCCCTCAGGGTCGAGAGCGTGACACTGAGCCGAGCGTACAGCGAGCCGTGCGGAGCGTGCCGGGCGGGCCGCAGTCCCCGCCCGGCGCGCTGCCCGCGCTACTTCGAGAGCTGCCCCCGCACCGCGCCACCGGGGAAATCGCCGGTGTGGACGTTGAAGTAGAAGCCCTCCGGGTTCTGCCTGATCTCCTTCACCAGCGCGCGATCGGCACTCACGCAGCCGTCGCCGCCAGACGACAGCAGCGGCGTGAAGTCGACCACCACCGGCCCGTTCACGCCGGCGGCCCTCGGTGGATGTGCTGCAGGATCGGGGTGGAGATGTCCTCCACCTCGATCTCGAGACAGATCTCACCCAGGCCCTGGTTCAGTGTGAGGTCGGCGGTCCCACTTCCGTCCGGGTCACCGGTGGACACGGGCGGAACCTCGTTCGAACCACTCAGGTTGGCGCTCAACGGGCGGCCGCCTGCCAACGCGCTGCTCGCAACTGCGAGCGCGATGACCGCGGTCGTGAGCGCGGCGAGCGGGAGTGCCGCGAACAGACGCTTGCGCATAAGCCCCACCTTGTTCGGCGCTTGGTTCCCGCGCGACCTTAACCGACGGCCTCCGCCTCGCGTAGCAGTTCCCCCGCGCCCACCGCGAGCATGCGCCGCGCCAGTTCGTGACCCGCACCGCGCGGGTCGTCGGCGGGGGCCTCCAGCCGGTCGGTGATCCACCGGCTGCCGTCGGGGAGGCCGACGAAGGCGTGGACGGCGATCCGGTCGCCGTCCGAACATGCGTGCGCGCCGACCGGCGTGTGGCAGCTCGCGTCCAGCTCCTCGACGACCGCGCGCTCCGCCTCCAGCCGGCGGCGGGCGGTTGCATCCTCGAGCGCGCTCACGGCCGGGGCGGCGGGATCGTCCACGCGCGTCTCGAGCGCGAGCAGGCCCTGTCCCGGCGCCGGCACGAACCGGTCCACGTCAAGCGCCGCGCCCGTCTCGTCTTCGCGCCCCAGCCGGCGCAGACCGGCCAGCGCCAGCACGACGGCGTCATATTCGCCGTCCGCGAGCTTTCGCAGCCGCGTGTCGACGTTCCCTCGCAGCGGCACGACGTCGAGGCCGGGGTTGATGGCCAGCAGCTGCGAGCGGCGGCGCAGGCTCGAGGTCCCGACGCGCGCCCCCTCGGGCAGCGCGTCGACCGCGCGTTCGGTACCGACCAGGGCGTCGCGCGGATCCTCGCCGGCCGGCACCGCCGCGATCGTGAGGCCGTCGGGCAGCCTGCCGGGGACGTCCTTGGCGCTGTGCACGGCGAGGTCCACCTCTCCGGCCAGCAGCGCATCCTCGATCTCCTTCACGAACCGGGACTTGTCACCCAGAGGGGCCTGCGTCCGGTCCCCACCGGTCGTGATCGGAACGATCTCGGTCTCTGCGCGAAGTCCCCCCAGCGCGGTCGCGACCGCGGTCGCCTGCGCGAGCGCGAGTGCGCTCCCGCGGGTCCCGATGCGCAGCGGCTTCAGCGGTTCCGATGCCGCCGGCGCGAGCGGATCGACGTTACCTCGGCGGCCGGTGAGTCCTGGGTCTCCGCAGCCGCCGGGGCCTCTCCCTGCGGCGCCTCGAACGCGGACAGTTTCTCGGTGTCGAGCCCGAACAGCTCCCTCAGCGCCTGCACGTACGCGTATGTGCCGCCGCCGCCGCTCGCTTTCAGGCGCATCGTGGGCTGGTGCAGCAGTCGCCTCACGATCGTCCCCGCCATCAATTCCAGGCGCGCGCGATCGGAGTCGCTCAAGGCCTCCCAGCGGCCGCGGTTCTCGGCCAGCACCTGACGTGCAATCGCCTCGCCGCGGCCGTGCAGCGCGGCGATCGTGGGCACCACGTCGAGCGTCCCGAGCCAGCGCTCGAACCGCTCCAGCTCACGGTCGAGCAGCGCCTCCGCCCGCCGTGCATCGGCCTCGCGCCCGGACAGGTTGCGTTCCACCACTCGCTGGAGGTCGTCCATGTCACGCAGGTGAACTCCCTGGACGTTGCGCACGGCCGGATCGATGTCGCGCGGGACCGCGATGTCGATCAGCAGCAACGGCCGCCCCTCGCGTGCCGCCATCACGGACTCGAGCTCGTCACGCTCGACGATGTGATGCGGAGAGCCGGTCGAGGAGAGCACGATGTCGGCGCGCTCGAGCTCCGCGGGCAGCATGTCGAACCGCACCGCCTGTCCCCCGAACCGCTGCGCCAGCCCGATCGCGCGGTCGTAGTGCCGGTTTGCGACGAACACGGAGCTGACGCCGCGCTCCATCAACGCCCGCGCTGTCAGCTCGCCGGTCTCTCCAGCGCCGATCACCACCACGCGCCGGCCGCTGAGGTCCCCGAGGGTGTCCTGCGCGAGCTCGACCGCGACCGAGCTGAGCGACACGAAGCTGCTGCCGATCCCCGTCTCGGTGCGGACTCGCTTGCCGGCCGCAAGCGCCTCGCGGAACAGCCGGTTCGCGAATGCGCTGGTCGTGTTCTCCACCAGGGCCAGCTCGTACGCGCGCTTCACCTGACCCTGGACCTCGGCCTCGCCGATGATCATCGCGTCGAGCCCCGCGGTGACCCGGAAGAGGTGGCGGGCGGCATGGTCGTTGCGCAGCGAATACAGGTGAGACACGAGCTCGGTCGGCCGGATGTCGGCCTGGCGCGCGAGGATGCCGAGCGCGGTGCTCTCCGCCATCACGTCGTCCCCGACCACCATGTAGAGCTCTGTGCGGTTGCAGGTCGAGAGCGCGACCGCCTCGTGGACCTCATCCGTGGAAACCAGTTCCCGCAGGACGCTGACCGCCCTACCTTCGGGCAGGGCGACGCGCTCGCGCAGCTCGACCGGCGCGGTCTTGTGGGAGATGCCTATGAGAAGCAGCCCGTTCAGCGTCCGTTAACCGTATCCACGAGGTTCTCGATCTCCAATGGCTGAAAACGCAGCTTGCACTCAGGCCGAGCGGCCTCGAGCGACGCTCTGTGCTCCTCGGGCGACGCGTAGCCCGGACCTTCGTCGATGCATCTTTGCACCCAGGCTTCGATGCGCTCCGCGTCCCCCGCGCGCACCATGTCCATGAAGTCCGAGTAGACGATCCGCTCGAACAGTACCTTGCGGTCGGCGGGGGCCGGATACACCCGCTTCAGCTCCTCGCGCAGGGAGCCCAGGAGCTTCATCGCGAGCGCGTACTCGTCGCCATAGCACTGCTCGAGCGACAGGCGGATGCGGCGCGCCATCGCCGGGCTGGCACCCCCCGTCGAGACGGCGATCGCGAGGTCGCCGCGGCGCACGATCGACGGCAGGATGAAATTGCACAGGTGCGTGACGTCGACCACGTTGCACAGCATCTGACGCGCCTCCGCGTCCTCGAACACGCGAACGTTGGTGGCGTTGTCCTCGGTGGCTGCGATCACGAGGAAGGCACCCTCGAGATCGGTGCTCTCGTACGCGCGCAGCTCTAGCTCGATCCGGCCGTCGGCGGCCCACCTGCGCACATTGTCCGTGGCGGTGTGGGACACGACCCGCACCCGCGCGCCGCCCCGCAGCAGGCCCTCGATCTTGCCCTCGCCGACCTCACCCGCTCCCACGACGATCGTCGTGCGGCGGGCGATGTCGAGGATCGCCGGGTAGTAGGGGCGCGTGTCCCAGTGGCGGCCACGCTTCCGCCAGCGCGCCAGCAGGCCCTTGACCCGAGCCGGCGGAGCGCCCGAGGCGCGCCCGTCACGAAGGCGCGCGAACGCTCCGCGCAGTCGCGCAAGCGGACGTTCGCGGGAGGCCGCCATCTAGTTGCGCTCCCTGAGCTTGCGCTCGGCCAACTCGGTGAGTGACTGGATCTCGCGTTCGATCCGCTGGAGCTTGGCAGCCATGATCGCCACGTAGATCAGGATCAGGGCCACGAACACCCCGTAGGCGCCGGCGACGTACTTTCCCGCCTCGTCGAGTGGCAGTGCGGGCATCGCGATCAGCTCGGCTTCGCCGGGACCGTTGCGATCGGTGGAGGAGCGGCGCCGCCCGAGCGGTCCTCCTCCAGCAACCGGCGCAGACGGCGCAGCTGGTGACGCGCGTGCTTGGAGGTGAGCTCGAGCTTCACGAGCGTCACGTACAGGAGTGCCATGCCGGCCAGCGCGACGAGAAAGGTGAGCCGCATCTCACCGGGCATGTCGCCGGCGGTCTGGTTCAGCACCCTGGGGTGCACGAGGTTCTCGGCCAGCCGCACGGCGATGAAGTTGATCGGCACGAAGGCGCCCGCCGTGATCGCGAACACGGATGCGTAACGCGCGCGTCGCTGCGGATCCTCGATCGAGTAACGCAACGGGTAGTAGGTCACGTAGAGCAGGAACACGATCAGGAAGCTGACCAGCGTGGGCTCGTCCCACACCCACCACTTGCCCCAGCTCGCCCGCGCCCAGATCGCGCCCGTCGCAAGCACGCCGACGCCGAAGATCACCCCCATGTGGATCGCTACGTAGGAGCGCTGGTCCCAGCGATCGTCCCGCGTGCGCAGGTGCATCGCGCCCAGCACGCCGGCCACGACGAAGCCGACCAGGGCCACGATCGCGAGCGGCACGTGGACATAGAAGATCTTCTGCACAAAGCCCTGGTCCGCGTCGTTGGGCGCGTAGAAGAAGACCAGCGCGATCGCGGTCGTGAGCAGCACCACAGACGCGGCTGCAAGTGGCCTCAGGCCCCTGCCGAATAGGGTGGAGTCCAGCTCAGTCCTCCATCAGGAAGTCGAACACTGCGTAGGCCAGAAGGCCGAACACCAGATCATAAAGGGCCAAAACAGCCACCCATTTGCCCACGCCGGCAGTCTCCAGGGGGATCGACAGCAGCGGCTTGGTGGCAGCCGCGGCCCCGATCACGACCGGCACGGTGAGCGGCAGCAGGAGGATTGGCAGCAACAGGTCGCGCGCCCGGGTGTGGACGGCGATCGAGGCCAGCATCGCTCCCACGACGGCGAGGCCGATGTCGGCCAGCAGCGTGACCGCCGCCAGGCGGGGGATCGCCTGCCAGAACCCCTCCTCGATGAAGAACAGGGCGAAGACGGGTAGCGCGATCAGCTCCAGCGCCACGAGGTAGATGATCAGCGCGCCGGTCTTCGCCACGAGCAGCGATGTGCGCTCGATCGGCGCCATCAGGATGCCGTCGAAGCCGCCCTGCTCCCGCTCGGCGACGAACAGGCGGTTGATGCCGAGGATCGCCGCGAACAGGAGCGTGACCCAGAGGACGCCGGCAGCCAACTCGCCCTCCAGGCGATCGCGGTCGAGCCCGAAGTGGAAGATCACGAACGTGGTGACGGCGAACAGCGCCATCGCCGGCACCGATTCCTTCGTGCGCAGCTCGACCAGCAGGTCCTTGCGGGCGATCGCTGCGATGGCTCTCACGACGCCGCTCCGTAGAGAGACCGGACCACGCGCGCGTCCAGCGAGGCGGCCGGGGCGTCGATCAGGGCGGCTCCCTCGCGCAGGCCCAGCACCCGATCCGCTTCGGCCAGGCCGTGGTCGATCTCGTGGGTCACGAGTACCCGCGTCGCCCCGGCGCGGGCGCCGATCAGTGGCTCCGCCATCGCGGCCGCCTCAGGATCGAGGTGGGCGCGCGGCTCGTCCAACAGCAGCAGATCGGGCCGGTGAAGCACTGCACGGCAGATGCCGATCCGCTGTGCCATCCCGCGCGAGAGGTACCGCACAGGCTCGTCCGCGCGCGCGGTCATGCCGGTCACCTCGAGCAGGTGGGCGATCCGTGCGTCAGGGTCCTCCACGCCGTACAGGCGAGCGTAGAAGCGCAGGTTCTCGCGACCGGAGAGGTCGTGGTAGAGGAGCGGGTCGTGAGCCAACAGCCCGACGCGCGGTCGCACGCGATATGCCTCCCGCGGCAGGCGATGTCCGAACACGAGCAGCTCGCCCTCGTGTGGCACGAGCAGCGTCGCCAGCATCCGCAACAGGGTCGTCTTGCCGGCGCCGTTGGGACCGAACACGGCCAGGGTGCACCCCCGGGGGAGTCGCAGCGTGACGTCCCTCAGTGCCGCGCGCTCGCCGTAGTGCCGCCCGACGCCATCGAGCGCGACCGCGTCCGTGTTCTCCGATGCGGCACCGCCGCGCTCGAACCCGCTCACCGCCGGCTCAACGGCCACGGTCGTGTCCCGTTGGCTGCCCCACGAGGAGAGCGACGGCATGCGGGATCGCTGCTCCGATCTCATCGCCGACCTGACGGATGCTCCTGGGGCTGCCGGGAAAGTTCACGATCAGCGCGCTTCTCCTGATGCCGGCCACTGCCCTCGAAAGCATCCAGTTCGGGGTGTACGCACGCGATGCGTCGCGCATCGCCTCCGCGATCCCGGGAGCCTCGCGGTCGATCACCGCGCGGGTCGCCTCGGGAGTGACGTCACTCGCGGCGAACCCCGTGCCACCGGTGGTCAGCACGAGGTCGCAGCCCCCGCTGTCCGCGTAGTGGCGCAGCGCCCATTCGATCTTGGGACGCTCATCGGGCACGATCTCGGTCGCGGCCACCTCGGCGCCGATGTCGCGCGCCCACTCGGCCAGCGCCGGTCCGCTCTCGTCCTCGCCTCGGCCCTCGCTGAGAGAGGTGCTGATGGTGATGATCGCGGCCCGCATCCCGCTACCCAAGGTTAGGGCCTGCCCTCAGACGGTTGATTCCAAATTGGCCCCGTGCTGCGGGGAGGCAGTAAGAAGGGGGCCTGGGCGCCGATCGTTGCGTGGTTAGGGGGTGTAGGGGCCCCCAAAAGACCGCAACCATCATCGTCGGGCTGCCACTTCTGCCTACGGTCACTGAATCGAATCAATCGTCTAGGGCGCTCGGCGCCAATCCTCCTTGCCGCCCGTCTTCTCGAGCAGGGCGACCTCCTCGATCACCACCCCCCGCTCGACGCCCTTGACCATGTCGTAGGCCGTGAGGGCCGCGACGGCACAGGCAGTCAGCGCTTCCATCTCCACGCCGGTGCGGGCGGTCGTGCGGGCCTCGGCAACGAACGTGATCGTGCCCCCCTCGACGTCGATTTCGGCCTCCACGTCCACGAAGGTGAGCGGCAGCGGGTGCGCGAGCGGGATCAACTCATCCGTTCGCTTGGCGGCCTGGATGCCCGCGATCCGCGCGGTACCCAGGACGTCGCCCTTCGGAGCATCGCCGCGCGCCACGATCATGGCGGTCTGAATGCTCATGCGCACCACGGCACGAGCCCGAGCACGCCGATTGCTCTCCGTCTTGTTTCCGACATCCACCATGCGCGCGCGGCCGGCGGTGTCGAGGTGGCTCAGTTGAGGCGCATCGCTCACCGGCCAACCGTATCGAGTGGCGGCACGAATGCCGGGTCCTGGGGTACCGGCGGTCATCCCGACCCGGGTGCAGAGGGCCGCCAGGCGGGGTGGGGTAGGGAGGGATTCCGGGCTCGGCGCTGCTACGGAACGATGATGTGGAACGACACCACGTCTGAGGCGTTCCCTGCAGAGTCGTACGTGTGCACAGAGAACTCCGTGGCGGAACAAGATCCGCCTGGCGCGCCTCGGACCTCGGCAGAGCCTCCATGATCGGTCGTATTGCCGAAGGACGGCGACGCAACGGCCGCAACGGTGGCCGGATCAATCCCAAGTGAGGCATCTGGCGTCAAGCAATAGATCCCCGTCGTCGAGGCCGGCTTGACAACGGTGCCGGTGAAGCCCTTCGTTCTTGCGGCCACATAGTTGTCGCTTGAGTCGTTGACCTCCGCGTACGCACGTGCTGTGCCGTTTGCTCCAGGTGCCCCCGCTGCGCCGGCCGGACCAGTCGCTCCCCGTGCACCGCTTGCACCGGGT
>JBOGZM010000055.1:0-6965 GCA_050697255.1 Solirubrobacterales bacterium | reverse complement strand
CGCCGGAGCAGGCGATGGGTCAGGAGGTTTCCGGCCAGTCGGACGTCTACTCACTCGGCATCGTCCTCTACGAGATTCTGGTCGGGGAGGTCCCCTTCTCGGGAGACAGCCACGTGAGCGTCGCCATGAAGCACGTGCGCGAAGGGCTGCCCGATGTGCAGCGACGCCGCCCACAGGTGTCCGCCGCGCTGGCCGCGGTGCTCGAGCGCGCCACGGCCAAGGAGCTCGATGCGCGCTATCCGACGATGGCGGGGCTGGTGCGCGATCTCGAGGAAGTCCTGACGTACGAGAGCGCCCGCTCGGGCGGCGCGACCGGTGAGGCGACGGCAATCCTGAGCCAGCTGCCGTCCAGCATCACGGGGCGGCGCTCGCGGCGGCGCACGATCGGCCTTGCGCTGCTGTACGTGGCGATCGCGGCCACGGTGGCCGTCGTCGCGGCGCTGGTGGTGAACGGTGAGGGCCGGCAGAACGAGCCCGTGGCCCCGGGCGACCTGCGCCCGATCGCACTGAGCGAATCGGACGTGCACGAGTACGACCCGCCGCCGGGCGACGGCAGGGAGCGCGGCACGCAGGCGCTGGCACTGGACGGGGACCCCTCGACCGCGTGGGAGACCGAGCGGTACGACAGCCCCGACCTCGGCAACCTGAAGCAGGGAGTCGGCCTGTACCTCGATGCCGGGCGCTCCATCGTCGCGCGGGCGCTGCGCATCGTGACTCCGAAGGAGGGCTGGAGCTTCGAGGTGTACGTCGCGCGCGACCGCGTTCCCGAGGATCTGTCCGGCTGGACGCTGGTCGCGAGCGCTGAGATGGACGCGCAACGCAAGACGATCCCGCTCGACACGGCGGGCCACCGGTCGCGTTACTACCTGCTGTGGATCACCGGCCTCACGGAAGGCGCGACCGGCGGCTCGAGCGCCGCGGTGAGCGAGCTCAGGCTGCTCGGCTGACCGCGCTAGTAGGTGTGGGTGCGCTCGCGGTCGTGGCGCTCGAGCGCGCATGCCAGCAGGCGGTCGAGCAGCTCCTCGTAGCCGATTCCCGAAGCCTCGAACAGGCGGGAGAACACGCTCGTGGGGGTGAAGCCCGGGATCGTGTTGAGCTCGTTCAGGAGCACCTGCCCCCGTGAGGTGACGAAGAAGTCCACCCGTGCCAGGCCGCTGCACGAGCTCCGCACGAAGGCCTCCTGGGCGATGCGGCGCACGCGTTCGCGCTGGGCGCCGGAAACGGGCGCCGGCACGACCAGGTCCATGCCACCCTCGGTGTACTTCGACTCGTAGTCGTACCAGTCGCCGTGCGCGATCACCTGGCCCGGCTCGGACGCGAGCGGCTCGTCGTTGCCGATCACCGCACACTCCACCTCGATGCCATCCGCGGCCGCCTCCACGAGCACGCGCGGATCGTGTGCGAGCGCCGCCTCGACCGCATCGGCGAGCTCGCCGGCCTCAGACACCTTCGAGATCCCGACGCTCGAGCCGAGCCGTGAGGGCTTCACGAACACCGGTAGCCCGAGCCCGCGCAGGCGGTCCAGCGTCGCTTGCTCGCGGTCGTTCCACTCCCGCTCGGTGACGACCTCGTAGCGCACCTGCGGCATGCCCTCGTTCGCCATCAAACCCTTGAAGACGCCCTTGTCCATGCACACCGCCGAGCCGAGCACCCCGGCGCCGACATAGGGGACGTCCACAGTCTCGAGCAGGCCCTGGACGGTCCCGTCCTCCCCGAACGGGCCGTGCAGCACAGGGAAGACGACATCGGCCTCCAGCAGGCCCGCGCCGGGCGTGAGAGCGAGGCCTCGAGGTCCATCGCCCTCCCGCCAGACGCCGTCGCGGCCGATCACGACGAAAACCGTCTCGTGGCCGGCGCGATCGAGGCCGTCCAGGACCGAGGAAGCCGAAGCGAGCGACACCTCATGCTCGCTCGAGCGGCCGCCGCCGAGGACCACAACCCTCACGGCGTCTCCTCCGGCGGCGGCTCCGCCAGCTCGCCGACCGTGATCGTGACCGTCGCGCCCTCGCGGCGCTCGACCCCGCCGCGGGGCGCCTGCGAGAGCACGATCCCCTCATCGTCCGGTTGATCGGTGGAGCGGCTCCGCACACTCACGCCGAAGCCGGCGTCGTCCAGCTCCGCCTCGGCCTCGGACTGAGGCAGCCCGGTCACATCCGGCACCTCGCGGACCTGGCCGTTCGACACGAAGATCGTCACGGAGGACCCCTCGTCCACCTCCTGGCCTGCCGCCGGCGTCTGCTCGATCACGGTGTCCACGGGCTCACTCGATGCCCGTTCGCGCACGATCGGGCTCAGGCCCTCCTCCCGCAGGCGCGCGACGGCATCCTCCTGGGTCTCGCCGATCAAGCTCGGGACGGTCACCTGGTCCGGTCCGCTGCTCACCACCAGGGTCACCGCCGAGTCGCGCTCGGCCGGCCGGCCCGGACCTGGGTCGGTGCGGATCACGACCCCCTCGCCGACCTCGGTGGAGCTCTCGCGCTCGACGTCCGCCCGCAGGTCCGCGCGCCGGAGCCGGCGCCGGGCGTCTGCCTGGTCGAGTCCCACGACGTCCGGCACCCTGACCGTGCTGGGCCCGTTCGAGACGAACAGCGTGACGACAGACCCCTCGTCCACCTCCTGCCCCGGGTTCGGCGATTGCTCGAACACGAAGTCGCGGGGGGCCTGGTCGGTGCGCCGCTTGACCTCGACGTCCAGCCCGGCCCTGTCCACCCGCGCGCGAGCTTGCTCGAGCGTCTGCCCCACGACCGGCGGCACCGTGATTTTCTCCTGCGATCCGAGCAGCAGGAAAGCCAGGACCGCGAGCCCCACCAGCCCGGCGATCAGCGCGGCCGCAAGCCACCGCCGCCGTCCGCGCTCGGGCGGTTCCTCCGGAGGCTCCCCGGCCCCGGGCGGAGGTGGCAGGGCGGCCTCTCCGATTGGCGGCGCGGGCGGCGGGGGCTCCGCGGCGACCGGAGGCGTGGGCGCCAGCGCCGTGGGCGCCGTCGTAGCCGCCACCGGAGCGAAGACGGCGGTGCTCTCGACGTCCACCGGGCCCTGGCGCAGCCGCGACTCGACCACCTCGAGGTCCTTGATGAACGAGTCAGCGTCCCGGTAGCGCTGCGCCGGATCCTTGGCGAGCGCCTTCAGCACCACTGCCTCCAGCTCGGGCACCAGCTCGGGCACCGTCTCCCGCGGCGACGGAGCCGGTTGGTTCACGTGCTTGAGGGCCACCGCCACCGCACTGTCGCCGTCGAACGGAGCGCGGCCGGTCAGCATCTCGAACAGCACCACGCCGATCGAGTAGAGGTCCGAGGCTTCGGTCACGGGCCGTCCCTGGGCCTGCTCGGGCGAGAGGTACTGCGCCGTGCCCATGATCGCGCCCACCTCCGTGATGTCGGACGCGCCCGCCCGAGCGATCCCGAAGTCCGTCACCTTCACGTTGTCCTCGGCGTCGAGGATCACGTTGTGCGGCTTCAAATCCCGGTGGATGACATTGCGGCGATGGGCAAACCGCGCCGCCACGAGAATCTGCTTCGCGATCGCGATCGCGCGCTCAGGGTCGAGGGCGGTGCGCGCCACGATCTCCTTCAGCGACGGGCCCTCGCAGTACTCCATCGCGATGTAGTACGTCCCGTCGAACTCCCCCCGGTCGTACACACCGACGACGTTCGGGTGCTGGAGACCCGCCGCGGAGGATGCCTCGCGACGGAAGCGCTCCACGAACTCGTGATCCTGCGCGAACCGCGCGTGCAGCAGCTTCAGCGCCACCTTGCGCCCGAGGTGCATGTCCTCGGCGCAATAGACCTCCGCCATGCCGCCGGCGCCGATCTTGCTCAGCACGCGATAGCGCCCGTCGATGACCGTCCCCTCGGCGATCACCGCAGCAGCTCCTGCATGACCTGCTTGGCGATCGGGGCCGCCACCGTGCCGCCCTGACCCGTGGTCCGCTCGACCGTGACCGCAATGGCGACACGCGGGCGCTGCACGGGAGCGAAGGCGATGAACCACGCCTGGTTAACGGTCCCGACCTCGGCCGTGCCGGTCTTGCCGGCCACCTCGATGCCCTCGAGCGCCGCCGCCGTGCCGGTGCCCTCCTCCACGACGTTGCTCATCATGCGCGCGAGCTCGCTCGCCGTGCCGGGCTTCATCACCGCGCTCTGCTCGCTCGGCTTCACCCGGCGGACGACGCGACCGTCCCTGTCCCTCACCTCGCGCACGATGTGCGGGCGCATCAGGCTGCCGCCGTTGGCGACCGCGGCCGGGACCAGCGCCATCTGGAGCGGCGTGACCTGGAGCCGCTCCTGGCCGATCGCGACGCGGCCGATGTCCACCGCGTCCCCGACCGACAGCAGGTCAGCGTCGCGGTCGTACACGCCGCTGGCGCGCATCTCGTCCCGCGGCAGGTCGAGCAGCGGCTTGCGGTTGAAGCCGTAGCGGCGCATGTAGCTGTACATGGTCCGCTTGCCGAGCTCCTCGCCGACCGTCGCCCAGACCGTGTTGACCGAGTTCGTGAGCGCATCCGTGAGCGTGATCCGCCCGAAGTCCGTGCCCC
Organism: Solirubrobacterales bacterium; assembly: GCA_050697255.1. Taxonomy (GTDB): domain Bacteria; phylum Actinomycetota; class Thermoleophilia; order Solirubrobacterales; family JBBDJG01; genus CAVSXO01. The sequence goes on along the minus strand of JBOGZM010000055.1, from coordinate 2,434 downwards.
CGAAGTTCGTCAGCGGCACGCCGCCGATCTCCTTCGGCGACCTCCCGTCCTCAAAGGACTGCGGGGTGTAGCGCCCGCTGTCGAGCGCGGCGGTGGCGGTCACCACCTTGAAGGTCGAGCCGGGGGGATATCCGCTCTGCACAGAGCGGTTGAGCAACGGCGATCCCGGCGCACGGCGCAGGTCGGAGAACCGCTCGGGGACCGAGTTCGGGTCGTATGCCGGCACGCTCACCATCGTGCGCACGCGACCCGTCGCGGGCTCCAGCGCGACGACCGCACCGGCGCGGCCGCCGAGCGCGTCGATCGCCGTCCGCTGTGCGGCAGGGTCGAGCGTCGTGACGATGTCGTCGCCCTCACGCTCCTTGCCGCGGAGCTCGTCGAAGATCGTGTGGAGCTCGTCGTGCTTCCCGGTCAATTCGTCGTTGTACTCGCGCTCGAGCGCCACGCGCCCGCGCTCCACGAAGCTGTAACCCACGGGGTGGCCGAACAGCGCGTCCTCGGGATAGACGCGCTCGTAGAACCGGGGTGAGTTGCCCTTGCCGCGGCTGCGTGCCAGCACCGTCCCGTCCGCGGCGAAGATCAGGCCCCGCCGGATCTGCTGCTCCTCGAGCAGCGGCCGCTTGTTGGCCGGGTTGGCCTCCAGCTCGTCCGCGTCGAACACGGACCAGTACGAGGTGAAGCCGATCAGCACCGTGAACAGCACCACGACCAGCCCGAACAGATTGCGGATGCGGGTGTTCACGACCCCGGCACCGCCGCCGTGTCGGGGATGCTGGAGACTCGCTCGACCACTGGGCTGCGCACCGCGTCCCGGGGCGCGCGTGCCTGCTCGGAGACCATCAGCAGCAGCGCCAGGAGCACGAAGTTGGCCACCACCGAGCTGCCGCCGTAGCTCACGAACGGCAACGTCACCCCGGTCAGCGGGATCACCCGCGTGACCCCTCCCACGATCACGAACGCCTGCAGTGCGAACACGGCCGTGAGCCCGGTCGCAAGCAGCTTGGAGAAGCCGTCCTCGGACATCACCGCCACGCGGAACCCGCGCTCGGCGAAGAGCAGGTAGGCGATCACCAGCCCCGCCGCCCCGAACAGGCCCACCTCGCTCGTGATCACGGCGTAGATCAGATCCGTGTCGGGCGCGGGCGGGATCTGGGCCCCGCCGGGCAGCTCCAGCAATGCCTGGCCGAAGCCCTGTCCGAACAACCCGCCGTCGGCCTGCGCAAACAGAGCCTGGGCGATCTGGAAGCCGGAGTCGTCCGGATCCTTCCAGGGGTCCAGCCAGATGTCGATCCGCTCCTGCACATGGCCGACGGTCCCAGCGAAGAACCATGCCCCGGCGAGGAACAACGCCAGGCCGGCGATCACGAAGGAGGCCCTGCCGGTGGCGACGTACAGCAGCGCCAGGAAGGCCCCGAAGAACATCAGCGAGCTCCCCAGGTCGCGGATGAACACGAGCATCACCATCGCCGCTCCCCACACGACCAGGAGTGGGCCGAAGTGTTTCAGCGGCGGAATCGTGACGCCCAGCACCCGGCGTGCGCCGACCACCAGCATGTCTCCGTGCTCCGTCAGGTAGCTGGCCAGGAAGACGACGATGCACAGCTTCGCGAACTCGGTCGGCTGAAAGGCGAGCGGGCCGACTTCGACGCTCAGGTAGGCGCCGTTCACCTGCGCGCCGATACCCGGCACGCGTGGCAGCAGCAGCAGGCCGATCCCGGCCGCGGCGATCACGTAGCGATAGCGCTCGAGCACCCGCACGTCGCGCAGCCACAGGACCGTGGCCGCGAACAGGACGATCCCCGCCACGAACCAGCCGGCCTGCTGGCGTGCGAGGGTGTCGTCGATGCGGTAGATCATCACGAGCCCGAAGGCTGCAAGCAGCGCCACGAGCGGGAACAGGTAAGGATCGGCGTTCGGCAGCGCGGCGCGCACGAACAGGTGCACCACCAGGCAGAGGCCGAGGAAGAGCGCGCCGTAGGTGAGGCTGGCCGAGCCGAGGTCGGACGAGCGCGCCGCGTACACCCCGGTGAAGCCCGCGGTGATCAGCATCGCGACCGGGAACAGCCCGAACAGCTCGCGGTTACGTGCGCTCACTGCCTGCCTCGCTCGAGGTCGCGCACGATCTCCGCGGCGTCGCCGCGCGATCGCAGCTGATGATCGAGCAGGCGGCGGCGCTGGGTCGGGGAGAGGGTCCGCGCCGGCACCGAGCTGACGTACTCTGTCTCGTACAGGTCGATGCCGAGTGGCAGCTCGTAGGGAACTCCGCGATAGAGCGTCACGAGCCCGCGATCGTCCTGGCCCACGAAGTACACGCTGCGGATCCCGGCCACCGATCCGACCACCGCGCCCGTGAGGAGCGCGAGCACCACGAGCGTGACGACGACGCGCCGGACCCGCCGGCGCCGGCGCGGTGCCCGGGCCCGCGGCGGGCGAT
>JBOGZM010000054.1:0-3294 GCA_050697255.1 Solirubrobacterales bacterium | reverse complement strand
CGTCCGCCGCCGCGCGCACGTGCTCGAGCAGGCGTTCGGCCCCTGGAGCGGGCGCGGCTGTCGTGTCCCCGCGGTGCGCACGGCCGCGCACGAGCGCCCGCCCGCCCTCGTCCCCGCCCTCCGCGATCGCCCGCTGGGCCTCGTCGACGGTCGGCACGATCTTCGCGCCCAGCAGGCCGCCCAACGCAGCGGCTACCGCTGCCTCGTATCCCGGCTCGACGTCGAGCCGTCCGGCCAGTGCGTTCCCCTGGCCGTGGGGCGACAGGCGCAGCCGCTCGCGCACCCGCTCCAACTCGACGCTCCCAGCGCTCTGGGCGCGCGCCGCGGCACGCGCGGCCTCCTCGGCCGTGCGCCGCCGGTCCCGGACCGCGGCCACGTCACCCGCTACCCGTTCGAGCTCACCGTCCACCTCGGCCGCCCCGGCTTCCAGCTCGGCCTGCCGGCGCTCTGCCTCGGCACGCTCGGATTCGAGCCCGGCGAGCTCTTCGTCGAGCCGCGCCGTGCGCTCCGCCTCCAGCCGTTCCAACTCTGTCTCGAGCGCCCCGAGTCTGCCCACAGGCGGCTCGGCGGCCGTCCCGACGTCGGACCGCAGCGATTGGAGCGACCGTGCCGAGCGCTCGGCCCGTTCGCGCAGCGACTCTGCGCTGGCGGCGGCCGATTCGACGCGCAGCGATATCCGGTCCACGGCCGCGCGGGCGGCGAAGACGCGCCCGGAGAGCCGCTCACGTTCGCGGCCGCGCTCCGCGAACCGGCGCTCGGTCTCCTCCCGGCTGCGGGCAACGCCCATCAGGCGCTCGTCCACCCCGTCGCGCCGAGCGCGCACAGCAGCCGCGGCGCGTTCTGCCTCGCCCAGCTCCACGCGCACCGCGCGGAGGTCGTCGCCGAGCACGGTGGATCGTGCCTCGAGCGACTGCCGCTCGAGCCGCGCGTGCAGCTCGGCCGCCTCGGCCTGGCGCTTCAGCGGGCGTAGCCGCAAGCGTGCCTCGCGCTCCACGTCGAGCGCGCGGTCGAGGTTGTCCTGGGTGCGATTGAGCTTCAGCTGCGCGCGGTGGCGCCGCTTGCGGTGCTTGGTGAGGCCGGCCGCCTCCTCGATCAGGGCGGTGCGGTCTGCCGGCTTGGAATGGACGATCGCCTCCACACGGCCCTGGCTGATCACGGAATGCATCTCCTTGCCGAGGCCGGTGTCGGACAGCACCTCGAGCACGTCGACGAGCCGGCAGCGCGCTCCGTTCAGGAGGTAGACGCCCTCACCGGAGCGGTCGATCCGGCGCGCGATCGAGATCTCCGCGAAGTCCGTGTCGAGCCGCTGGTCGGAGTTGTCGATCACCACCTCGACCTCCGCGGAGCTGCGCCCCTTGACGCCGTGGCCTCCGGCGAAGATCACGTCCTGCATCGACTGCCCGCGCACGGCGAGCGGGCTCTGCTCGCCGAGCGCCCACAGCACGGCGTCGGTGATGTTGGACTTGCCGCTGCCGTTCGGGCCCACGACGACGCTGACGCCGGGACCGAACGTGAGACCCGTGCGGTCGGGGAAGGACTTGAAGCCCTTCATCGTGATCGACTTCAGGTGCATGCGGCCTCTCGGTCGTCGAGCGCCCCCAGCGCCGCCCGCGCGGCTTCCTGCTCGGACTCCTTCTTCGACCTCCCCGTCCCGGCGCCGAGCCGCTCCCCACCCACCTCCGCGACGGTCTCGAACAACCGGTCGTGAGGCGGGCCCTCCTCGTTCACCACCCGGTAGGCCACGACGTCGCCGTGTCGCGCCAACCGCTCCTGGAGCTCGCTCTTGAAGTCGTGGACGCTGCCGATGGCCCGCTCGATCTGTGGCTCGAACGCGTCCGCGACAGCGTCCGCGGTGCGCTCGAACCCGTGCTCGAGCAGGCACGCGCCGATCCCCGCCTCGACGGCTTCAGCCAGCACGCTGTCGGCCGACACCAGCCGGTCGACCAGGTGTTCGTAGCCCGGAGGCGCCGAGGCGCGCATGCGCTCGGGCACCCCGACCGCGCGCGCGACGTCCACGCACGCGCGCCGGCTCACCGTCTGGGCGCGGATCTTCGTCAACCGCCCGGCGCTCGAATGCGGGAACCGCGGGAACAGCGTGCGCGAAACGGCGATGTTCAGCACGCTGTCTCCCAGAAACGCCAGGCGCTCATACGACTCCTCGCGGTCGGCGACCCACGACGAGTGCGAGAACGCCTGTCGCGCGAGCGACTCAGGAAGCGCATCGAATAGGGCCAGAAGATCGTTCAGGTCGAGAAAGTCAGGGCGTGGGGTGTCAGGACGTTGGGTTAACCGGTGCCTGCGCCAGCACGAAGTCGACCGCATCCCCCACCGTCTTCACGCGCTCGGCCTGGTCTTCCGCCATGCGAATGCCATAGCGGTCCTCCAGCTCGACCACGAGCTCGACGAGGTCGAGGGAATCGGCCTCGAGGTCATCCTTGAACCGGCTGCCCTCCTCGATGATGGACGCGTCGATTCCCAGCTCCTCGGAGAGGTGCGCACGAATTCGCTCCAACACCTCTTCCCTCGTCAGGGCCATCAGCGCGCGCCCAAGGTATCAGCAGGAACGGACGCGGATCGCACCACACCGGCCGTCTCGAGCGCCGCGCCGGTACGGCCCACGATGTCCTCCTCCACAGCACGGTTCGCCAGGGCGATCGCGTTGGCGATCGCGCGCCGCGTCGAGGAGCCGTGGCAGACCACCACGGGACCGCGCAGCCCGAGCAGGTAGGCGCCGGCCACCGTCTCCGGGTCGAGCCGCGCTCGCAGCTCGCCGAGACGGCCCCGGATGAGCAGCCCACCCAGCTTCGACACCGTGCCGGACCGGATCGCGGACCGGATCGCGTCCACGAGCGTGCGGGTGGTGCCCTCCATGAGCTTGATCGCGACGTTGCCCGTGAAGCCGTCGGTCACGACCACGTCGGCCTCGCCTGCGGTGAGGCCACCGCCCTCGACGTTGCCGGCGAACTCGAACGGCGGACCTTCCAGCGCGCGCAGCAGCGCATGGGCCTCGACCGTGGGGGGAGTGCCCTTCTCGGGCTCCTCGCCCACGTTCAGCAGGCCCACCCGTGGCCGCTCGACGCCCATCACGCCACGCATGAACGCCGCTCCCATGAAAGTGAACTGCACGAGCTGCTCCGCGCGCACCTCCACGGTCGCGCCCACGTCCAGCAGCAGCACGGGCCGCCCCGGCACCGGCAGCAGTACCGCGAGCGCCGGGCGATAGACGCCGCGCATCCGCTTCACGATCAGGAGGCCGGCCGCGAGCGCGGCGCCGGTCGACCCTGGGGTCACGAG
>JBOGZM010000053.1:0-6442 GCA_050697255.1 Solirubrobacterales bacterium | reverse complement strand
CGGCGCCTCGCCGGGGCGCGCGTGGCTGCGGCAGCGCTACGAGGGACCGTACCTCCGCGATGCGCTGCTCGACCACGGGATCATGGGCGAGACGCTGGAGACGGCGGCGCCCTGGTCCGGACTGATGGGCCTCCACCAGGCGGTCCGCGGCGCGATCGCCGGCGCGCTGGAGGCCCGTGGCACGCCGGGGCGCGTCATGTGCCACGTCTCCCACCTGTATCCCGACGGCGCCTCGCTCTACTTCACCTTCATCGCCCGCCAGGAGGAGGGCGCCGAGCTGGAGCAGTGGCAGAGCGTGAAGTCGGCCGCGTGCGACGCGATCGTGGGGGCCGGCGGCACGATCACCCACCACCACGCGATCGGGCGCGATCACGTGCCCTGGATGCCGGCCGAGGTGGGCGAGCAGGGAATCGAGGTGCTGCGGGGCGTCAAGGAGCGGGTCGACCCCGGGGGGGTCCTGAATCCCGGCAAGCTGATCCCCGGCCGGGAATGACGGCCGAGCGCGAGAGGTTCCTGCCGCCGGAGCGCACCATCTCGGGCACGCTCGGCATCGAGATCCTGGAGTGGGAGGACGGGCGCTCCACGGGTCGCATCCCGGTCACCGAGCGGATCCTGCAGCCCTTCGGCCTCGTCCACGGCGGCGCGATGCTGACGCTGGCCGAGACGCTCGCGTCGCACGGGACCTGGGTCGCCGTCCGCGACGAGGGAAAGCTCGCGATGGGGCAGGAGATCAACGCCAGCCTTCTGCGGCCGATCACGAGCGGTCACGTGAACGGGGCCGCCGTTGCCCGCCGCCGCGGGCGCACGGCCTGGGTCTGGGACGTCGAGATCACCGACGACGACGGGCGCCTCTGCGCGCTGGTGCGCGCCACGATCGCAGTTCGCGCCCCGGAGCGCTGAGGGGGACCTCTCGGAGCCCCCCACGTGTGACGCTGTCCTGCCCTACCCTGACCATGCAAGGGCTAGGCAGGACAACAGCCCAAGAAGCGCGGGGGGTTATGCGCGATGCCGAGCGCGATCTTCACGGCCCTTCTCTGAAGCGGTTCGTGATCGGCAGCCGCCGGTCGCGGCCGAAGGCCTTCGGGGAGATCTTGATGCCGGGCGGGGCCTGGCGGCGCTTGTACTCGGCGGAGTCGACCATCCGGATCACGCGGTCCACGACCTCCGCCGGCATGCCGCGTCTGATCAGCTGGTCGCGGCCCTGGTCCTCCTCGACGTACGCCTCGAGGATCGCGTCCAGCAGGTCGTAGGGGGGAAGGCTGTCGGAGTCGCGCTGGTCCGGGCGCAGTTCGGCCGACGGCGGGCGCTCGATGATCGAGGGCGGGATCACGGGCCGCGGGCCGCGCTGGTTGCGGAAGTGCGCGAGGCGGTAGACCAGCGTCTTCAGGACGTCCTTCAGGACGCCGAAGCCGCCCGCCATGTCCCCGTAGAGGGTCGCGTAGCCGACGGAGTACTCGCTCTTGTTGCCGGTCGTCAGCACGAGCCAGCCGAACTTGTTGGACAGCGCCATCAACAGGTTGCCGCGGATCCTGGCCTGGATGTTCTCCTCTGCGATCCCCGGCTCCGTGCCTGCGAACGGCTTCGCGAGCAGCTCGTGGTAGGCCTCCATCAGGGGCTCGAGCCCGAACTCGAAGCGCTCCAACCCCAGGTTGCCGGCAAGCCGGCGGGCGTCCGCCTGGGTCTCCGGCGAGGAGTGGGGGGAGGGCATCACGGCGCATGCGACCCGCTCGGAGCCGAGCGCGTCGACGGCCACGCAGGCGGTGAGGGCGGAGTCGATGCCGCCCGACAGGCCGAGCAGCACGCGCTCGAACCCGTTCTTGTCGACGTAGTCCCGCAGGCCCAGGCAGAGGGCCTCGTAGACCTCCTCGTCGGGCTCGAGCGGCTTGGCCCGCGGACCCCCGACCGCCGTCGCGTCGTGGCGCGGAGTGGCCTCCAGGTGCGCCAGGTCCGCGACCGCCGGCCGCCGCACCCGAGCCGCCGGGCGGTGCCTGGCGTCGCGGAGGCGGGCTGCGTCCGCCGTCGAGGGGTCGATGTCGCACACGACCAGCTCCTCCTGGAACTGGGCGCCGCGCGCGACCAGCTCGCCGTCCTGGTCCACGACCAGGCTGTAGCCGTCGAACACGAGCTCGTCCTGGCCCCCGACCAGGTTGCAGAACGCGACATAGGCCAGGCTGTCCCGGGCGCGCTGCACGAGCATCCGCTCGCGCTGGGCGCCCTTCCCCCGGTGATAGGGCGAGGCGGAGATGTTCACGATCACCTCCGCGCCCGCCAGCGCCTCGTCGCTGGCCGGGGGCCCGGGCTCCCAGATGTCCTCGCAGATCGTCAGGCCGAGGGTCGTGTTGCCGACGCGGATCACCGCCGCGGCGTCGCCGACCTGGAAGTACCGCTGCTCGTCGAACACGCCGTAGTTGGGCAGGAACATCTTGCGGTAGACCGCCTGCACGCGACCGTCGGCCAGCACCGCGAGCGAGTTGTAGACGTCCTCCGCGTGCTCGGCGAACCCGACCAGCGCGACCATCCCGCGCACGTCGCGGGCAACGCTCTCGAGCGCCCGCCGGCCCGCGGCCAGGAAGTGGGTCTTCAGCAACAGGTCCTCGGGCGGGTACCCGTCGATCGCGAGCTCCGGGAACACGGCCACCTGCGCGCCGGCATCCGCAGCCAGGCCGAGGTACTCCCGGATCTTGGCCGCATTCCCCTCCACGTCGCCGACCGTGACGTCGATCTGCGCAAGCGCGAGGCGCATCGGCCTGTCGATCGGGGACATGAGCCGATTCTAGGGTTCGGCCCTGCGGCGCCCGGCCCTGCGGGGCGGACCGAAGGCGTGTTTAGCACTGCCGTGGGCGTGGGTAATAAATGTGTCCAGACCCAAGCCGCTCACGAAGCCAGCCCAGGGACCAGCGATGGCCCGGTTTCCAGGCCTGGGTCTCAAAGCCACGCAGGCCCGGTCCGACGCCCGGGCCTGTGTGCATTTCTTGGACACTGGTGTCGAGTTTGGACGCCGGCGGCTGCGGATCTGCTTCGCCGCTGAAAACCCAAGGCTGCGCAGACCCGCATCCGAGGTCGGCCACCAACGCTCGTGTCGGTTCTCGTGAGCTTTTTTGCCGCGCGGTTAGGCGCGGTCGGCGGTGGCGGGGCGGGAGGCGTGCGCCTTGCCGATCCGCAGCGAGAGGAACTCGGCGTCGGCGACGGACTCCGCGGTCCCGGGGACTCCGTGGCCCCGCTCGACCTTCACCTCGTCCACGAGGCGCTCCAGGGAGTGCCCCAACCCCGGCACCTCCATCTCGCGCAGCAGGCCCTCGCCGCCGCCCTCGTGCAGCGGGCCGACGCGGAAGTCGAGCGTGCCGTCGCCGTCCTCGATCACCAGGCCGACGTCGCTGCCGGAGATGTAGTCCGACGCGTGAGCTGCGATCGCGTCGCTGACCAGCACCGCATCGGCCAGGCGGTCGAGCGGGAAGTCGGCGCGGGCAGCAAGGATCGCGGTCACGCGACTGGCGACGGACGCCACCAGTGGCCCCGGCTGGATCAGCAGCCCCGCCGCGCGGGGAGCATCGAAGGGGTGGTCCACCGAACCGCGCTCGAGGCCGGCGCGCTCCCGACGCTCGCGCGCATCCGCGACAGAGAAGGTCATGTCCACCTCGAGCCCCAGGGCGGGACCGCCGCCGCGAATCTCGAACCTGGTCGAGAGCGTCGCGATCAGCGGCAGCCCGAGGCCGAGCGACCGCTCCTCGGTGAAGCCGCGGGGCTGGATCCCGGCGCCGAAGTCCCGCACGATCACGTCCGTGTACTCGCCGTCGCAGTCGGCCTCCACCTCCACCAGCCCCTCGGTGTCGGGGTACGCGTGGAGGACGACGTTGTTGCAGGCCTCCGTGACCGCGGTCTTGATGTCCCCGAGCAGCTCGGGGTCGAGGTCGTACGCGTCGCCGAGGCCGGTCAGCGCCTGCCGCACGACCGCCACGTTCTCGGGGCGGGCCGGCAGTCTCAGGCTGACCGCGGCGCTCATTCCTCGCTGTGGCCGGTGCTGGCAGCCTCCATCGCGGCGTCGCGTGCCGGGTGTACCGGCAGGACCGGGATCAACCCGGTCACTTCGAGGACCCTACGAACCGCACCAGAGTCGTCCTGGTCGAGGGCCACTGCGAAGCCAACTCCTTCCTCCTCGGCCCTGCGGCGCGCTTCGAGCAGCACGCGCAGCACCGACGAGTCGACGAAGGTGGCGGGAGTGAGGTCGATCACGAACGGCACCCGCTCATCGATGAGTCCCTCGACCTGCTCGGTGAGGGACGGCGCGGTGTACACGTCGTGCTCGCCCTGGACGGACAAGACAGCAATGCCGCTCTCGGAGCGGTCCAACTCGATCCTGTTTTCCTGCACGGCCGGAAACAATAGCCATCCGACCGACCGACCGAGTGTCGTCACGTCCATGCCGCCTCGGGGCCGTTTCCCCCGTCATGGGGGCTCAACAGGCAGGATGCCCGCCAGCGGGCCGCCCAAACGCCCCAGGGCCGGCTCTGGCTCCGACTAGATCGGGACGACCGCCCTCTCGCCCTCCACACCCGCCTCGGGCGTGACGAGGATCGCGCCCTCGCCGGTCGGGTAGGCCTCCTCGCCGTGGTAGGTGACGTCCATTCCCAGCGCCTCCTGGCGCTCCGTCGCGCGCACCGGCGCGACGAGCAGCATGACCCTCAGCAGCACGTACGTGGCCACGAACGCATACGCGGGGGCCGCGAGGGTTGCGATCGCCTGGTCGGCGAGCTGCGCCGCGTTGCCGTATGCGAGGCCGTCCGAGACGCCGTTCCACGAGGCCTGGGCGAAGAACCCGAGGAAGAGGAGGCCGGTGATCCCCGCGACCCCGTGCGCGGCAAGCACGTCGAGCGTCTCGTCGACCCGCGTCCGAGGCCGCCACACGATTACGGCGTAGCAGGGCAGCGCTACGAGAAAGCCGAGCGCCATCGCCCAGCCCGGGCTCACGTACCCGCCCGCGGGCGTGATCCCGACGCAGCCGACGATGATCGCGGTCGCCGCTCCGACGGCCGTCACCCTCCTGCCGCGCAGGAAGTCGAGCGCGAACCAGGCCAGCAGCGTGCATGCCGGGCACAGCAGCGTGTTCGTGAACGCGAGCACGCTGGCGTTACCGGTCGAGAAGCCGCTGCCGCCATTGAAGCCGAACCAGCCGAACCACAGGAGGCCGGCGCCGAGCAGCGCGTAGACGCCGTTGTGGGGCAGCAGCGCCTGGCGTCCGTAGTCCTTGCGGGCGCCGACGACCAGCGCGGCAGCCAGCGCCGAGAAGCCCGATCCGATCTCGACCGGCACGCCGCCCGCGAAGTCGAGCGTCCCACGCTCGAGCAACCAGCCGCCGCCGAAGGCCCAGTGCGCCATCACCGCGTAGACGAGCACCGTCCACAGCGCCGCGAAGATCAGGTACGCCCCGAACCGCATCCGCTCCACGACGGCGCCGGACAGGAGCGCGAGCGTGATGATGCAGAAGGTCGCCTGGAACGCCATGAAGACCAGGTGCGGGATCGTCGTGCCCTCACGGGGCTCGAACGTGACGTCCTGCAGGGCCAGGTGGCCGAAGCCGCCGACGAGGTCACCGGTGCCGTCGAACGCAAGCGAGTAGCCCACCAGCGCCCACGTGACGGTGGCGACCGCGAGCGCGGAGACGCACATCATGAACGTGTTGAGCGCGTTCTTGGCGCGCACGAGCCCCGCGTAGAAGGTCCCGAGCCCGATCGTCATGAAGAGGACGAGCGCGGTCGCGATGAGCATCCAGGCCGTGTCGCCCGTGTCCACCTCGCTGGCCTGCGCGATAACGAGGATGTCCGTCATGCGCCCACCGGCGTGACGGCAGCGTCGTCGGTCTCGCCGGTGCGGATCCGGACGACCCGGTCGACGGGCACGACGAAGATCTTGCCGTCGCCGACCTCACCGGTCCGGCCGCCGTCGCAGAGGGCGTCGATCGTCGGCTGGACGAAGGGATCGGAGACGGCGATCTCGAACCGGACCTTGTCGGCGAGCCCGACCTTCACGGTCGTGCCGCGGTACGTCTCGACCCGGTCGAACTCGCCTCCGTGCCCCTGGACCCGGCTGATCGAGAGCCCGCGCACCTCGGCGCGGTAGAGGGCTTCCAGCACGTCGTTCGCCTTCTCCGGACGGACAATGCCGATCACGAGCTTCACGCAGGTCCTTTCGTATCGGGAACGGGCCCTTCCGCCGGGGATTGTCGGGAGCCGCGCCGGGCCGACCTATGGACGCCGGTACAGGATTCGGCGGCCCCGGGTTGTCCACGTGGATAACGAGATCGCGGAGGCTGCGGCGTTTGGGGCGCCACGCCCCAAAACGCAGCAGGGATGGCCTAGGTCGCGCTCGAGCCGTTCTCGGTCGCGCCGTTGGAGCGCGTCCCGACGGCCTGCCGGCGGCGCGCGGCGCGGCGGCCGCGCCGCCTGCC
>JBOGZM010000052.1:0-8338 GCA_050697255.1 Solirubrobacterales bacterium | reverse complement strand
GAGCTCAACCTCGACTGGTTCCTCACCTGCGAGGAGTCGCTCGACTACCACGCCGGTTACTTCGGGATGCCCAAGAAGGAGCGCAAGGAGCGAGCGGCCGAGCTGCTCGAGACGTTCTCGCTCACGGAGAAGCGAAACGAGCGCACCCGGACCCTCTCCGGCGGGATGAAGCGACGGCTGATCCTGGCCCGCGCTCTGATGCACCGCCCGCGCCTGCTGATCCTCGACGAGCCCACCGCGGGCGTCGACATCGAGCTGCGGCTCGAGCTCTGGCATTACGTCCAGCGCATCAACCAGGAGGGGACCACGATCCTGCTGACGACGCACTACTTGGAAGAGGCCGAGCAGCTCTGCGACAAGATCGCCTTCATCAACGAGGGTGAGATCGTGGCTCAGGGCTCGAGCGCCGAGCTGGCGGCCAAGTACGGCGTCGCGAACCTCGAGGACGCCTACCTCGCCCTGGTGGGACGCAAAGAGCTTTCGCGTTCGCGCGTCGAGGTCGAGGAGCTCGCCTCGTGAGTGCTGCGCAGATCCGCTTTTTTACGCTCTCGCGGCGCGAGGTCAACCGCTTCATGAAGATCAAGAAGCAGACGGTCGGTGCGCCGCTGCTCGAGACGTTCCTCTACATCTCCGTGTTCGGCGCCGCGCTCGGCTCGCGGATCGACGAGCTGCACGGCATCGACTACGTCGTCTTCGTGATTCCCGGCCTGATCATGATGGCGTGGGCGATCAACGCCTTCGCCAACAACTCGTCCTCGATCCTCCAGCAAAAGTTCCAGGGCGCAATTCAGGATCAGCTCTCGTCCCCCGCCTCGCCGCTCGAGCTGCTGCTGGCGTTCTCGTTCGGCGGCTTCCTGCGCGGACTGCTGGTCGCGGCGCTGACCTTCACCGCCGCGTCGTTCTTGGTGGACCTGCCGGTGGAACACATCCTCATCCTGATTCCCGCACTGTTCCTGGTCGGCTTCTTCTTCGCGCAGCTCGGCGTGTTGATCGGCGTTCGAGCCGAGCAGTTCGACGACGTTGCGATCGCGCAGACGTTCGTGCTGCAGCCGCTGATCTTCCTCGGCGGCGTCTTCTACTCAGCCGCGCTGCTGCCCGAGCCGTTCGAGACACTGACGCACTTCAACCCGGTCTACTACATGATCGCTCTGGTCCGCTACGGCTTCCTCGGCTATGCCGAGGCGAACGTGGCGCTTTCGCTGCTGTTCTTGACGGTTGCCACCGCCGCGCTGTTCGCGGTGAACCTACGGTTGTTCTCGAAGGGATACAAGCTGCGGGCCTAGGGTTCTGCGAAGAATGGGTCTCAGCGCCTGAGACCGGCGGATCAATCCCGGGCGGCGGGTCCCTGCGGATCCGAACCAGGCATCGCCGAAGCTCGAGCCGGACCCTGCCTAGGAGCGGACTTAGACGGCGTAGAGAAACGTGTAGGCCGCCGTCATGCCCTCCTGGGTCCACTGCGCCAGGCAATAGCGGCAGGTGCCGCCCTTTTCATCCGGGACGTCAATCGTCTTGGGTGGCCGGCCCTCCACGGCCTCGACCTCGACCGTCTTGCCTTGCATAGGCCCGTTCTCCAGGAGCGCCCGCACGGCGGCAGCATACGGCGACTCGTCAGGCCGCACGGATGGACAGTGCATGACGCCGCAGCGGCATGCGCCGATACTCGCCAAGTCGCCCCCGGAAAGACCGTGGCCGTTCGACGTTCGAAATGTAGGCCGATGGAGGTGCGATAAACAGACCCGTATGGCCAAGGAAGTGCAGCCCCCGATCCGGCTGGCGCGCGCCGCCGACGCGCCCGTGTTCGGCAGGCTCCTGCACGCGTTCAACGTCGAGTTCGGCGAATCGACGCCGGACGCAGACTTGATCGCCGAGCGGGCGATGCCCCTGATCGGGAGCGGCGAGGTCACCGTCCTCTTCGCAGGGGATGGGCCGGACGGGTTCGCCGAGCTTCGCTTCCGTCCGTCGCTCTACACAGGAGCGCTCGATGCCTACCTCGAAGAGCTCTATGTCGTACCCGAACGCCGCGGTCACGGCCTTGGGCGAGCGCTGCTCGAGGCCGCGATGGAGCATGCGAGAGAGCGCGGCGCCGCTCACATCGACCTCAGCACGAGCGAGGACGACGTCGCTGCCCGGGCGCTGTATGAGGGCACCGGATTCACCAACCGCGAGGGCGGACCCGAGGGGCCGAGGATGCTCTACTACGAGCGGGACCTATAGATGACGGCGAGCCACACGGTCCGTGCGCGCTGCTCAGCCCCGTCGCACTGAGCCCCCAAGTTTCTCCAGCAGATCGCCGTTTCCGCCCCGGGTCAGGCGGTCACCGGCCCGGGACGCAGGACCTCGGGGTCGTGACCGGGCAGAACCGTGTGCCCGGCGTCGCGGAGCGCCTTGAGACGTTCGGCGGAGCGGCCCTGCGCGGCTTGGTCGTCGCCGAAGATCGGAAACCGATGGTCATCCAGCCCGCTCGCGAAGTGGACGACGTCGGCGGCGAGGATGAGGTCGCCGATCTGGACCGACTGGTGCCCGGGCGTATGTCCAGGAGTCAGCAGGAGGCGGACCGACCCGTCGCCGAGGAGATCGTGGTCGCCGTCGACGAGCTCGACCTTCCGTTCGGTGCCGGTGTAGTCGCAGGGGAGGTAGAAGTTGCGCTGGATCGCAGCGTTGTCGTGCCCGGCGGCCCATTCGATGCGCTGGACCACGACCGGCACCCCGGCCGGGATGAGCGACAGCGCGCCGGCGTGGTCGAAATGCAGGTGGGTGAGGACCACTTTGGTGAGCGTGGTCAGGTCGACCTGGTCGGCGATGCTCAGTTCCTGCTCCAGTTGGAACAGTGCAAGGCCCTCCGGGCTCCCGTAGAAGCCGCCGGGGTCGGCGACCGACGCCGGGTGAAGGCCAGTGTCGATCAGGATCCGCTCGGTCGCCGTCTCGACGACGTATGCCGGAACGGGGAAGCGGATCGACTCATCCGCGCTGCCACCCGCCCGAATCACGCTTGCTGTCGCCGTCAGCCAACCGACGTTGAACATCTCGACGTTCATGATCGGGATCGATACCAGCGACTTGCCGGCGACGGCCGAGGTATGGCCGGATAGGAGGGATATGCGTCCTTGCGGACGTCTGCTTCGCAGGTCACCATCATGCTCATGGCACCGTCTAAACGTCAGGTCGTGCTCGTTGGCTTCGACGGCATGCAGCTCCTCAACCTCGTCGGCCCGGCCGAGATGCTCGACGCGGCCACCCAGGTGCTCGGAGGCGGACGCGGCTACCGGGTGGTGATCGCCACGCCCGATGGCACGCCGGTTCGCGGATCAGCGGGCATGAGACTCGCTGCCGACAAGTCGCTCAATCACGTCCGCCCGCGCGCAGTCGACACGATGATCGTCGGTGGCGGCATGCGGATCGGCGAGGTCGTCGACGACCCGCGGCTCGCGTCCGGGCTGCAGCGCCTCGCCGCTGGCGCCCGCCGAACGTGCTCGGTCTGCACCGGCGCGTTCCTGCTCGCCGGCGCTGGGCTCCTCGACGGCAAGGCCGCGACGACCCACTGGGCGTTCTGCGGCGAGCTCGCCCGCCGCCATCCTCGCGTCCACGTGGAGCCCGACCGGATCTTCGTTCGCGACGGAAGGATCCTGACCTCCGCCGGCTCCACCGCGGGCATGGATCTCACCCTCGCCCTGATCGAAGAGGACCACGGACCTGACGTCGCCCGCACCGTCGCGCGCTGGACGGTCATGTTCCTCCAGCGACCAGGGGGCCAGTCCCAGTTCTCCGAACGCCTGGCGCTCCCAGGCACGATCGCCTCGCCGATCCGTCAGATCCTCGACGTCATCGTCGCCCAGCCCGCCGCCGACCATCGCCTCGCCCAGCTCGCCAAGCGTGCCGCCATCTCGGAACGGCACCTGCGACGCATGTTCGCCGACCAGACGGGAACGACTCCCGCTCGGTTCATCGAGCGGATTCGGGTCGAGGCCGCACGCGAGCAACTCGAGAGCACCACGACCCCGATCGAGACAGTCGCGGCCACCTGCGGCTTCGGCAGCCCTGAGACCATGCGCCGCGCCTTCCTGCGTGTCCTGCGCGTCGGACCGTCCGACTACCGAGCACGATTCTCCTCAACCGACAAGCACGAACTCGCCCCGTGACGTGCTCGGTCTGCGTGCACGCCCTCGTCCTCTCCGGCGGCGATGTACGCCTTCAACGCACGGTCGGGTCGCTCCGCATTCGATAGGGCGAGGAGCCCGCAAAGCGCGTCCGTCTCGCGAAGTTCGTCACGAGAGGCTTGGTCGCCGTAACGGCAGAGCAGCATTGAGGCCGGCAAGAGGGCGCTGAACCTGCTTTCGTCCGTTCGGCAGTCAGTGGCGCGCGCAGAAGCCTCGCTTTGATAGGAAGGCGGCGGGCGTTCTGGGCGCGCCAAAGGCGAAGTAGCAGAGCGCCCGGTGACCGAAGCGGCAGTCTCATCTGCTCATAGGACTCAACGTCGCCGACGAGCTGCGTCCTCGCCTTCCAAAGCATCCCGCTCCCGGGATCGTGAACCCGAGCCTTCCGCTCCGCCCGGGCGATGCGGGAGCCGACACCTCGTCCGCCCGGACGCCTCGAGCTCGTCCAGAGCGAGCGCCTGCAGCAAGGCAGCGAGCGCTCTCGCGTCTCGCGCGATGCGGTAGCCGTGCTAGAGCAAGCGTGGTCCGCGGAGTGCCGGCTTCGCGGACGGCAGAAACCGACATCTGGCTGGTCGGTCGATAATGCGGGTCATGACATCTTCCCGTCGAGGAGAACCCCCTTGCCGACGGTGATCTTCGTGCACGGCGCGTGCGTCCGCGACGCGCCCTGGTGGTGGAGCCAGATGACCGAACCGCTTGCAGGCCACGGAATCGGGAGCGTCGCGGTGCCGCTGCCCAGCTGCGGCGAGACCGGGGACGGCCTCGGCGATCTCTACGCCGATGTCGAGGCAGCCCGGCAGGCGATCGCGGAGGCCGAGGCGCCCGTCGTGCTGTGCGGGCACTCCTACGGCGGCATGGTCATCACGCAGGCTGGGGCTGATCAGCGCGTCGCCCAGCTGCTCTACGTGACTTCGATGATGCCCGAGGCCGGGCAGTCCCTGGCCGATCTCGCTGGCTCCCAGCCCACGCCGTGGATGGATCCAGGCGACGACGGCACCGTCGGCGTCCACGCAGACCTCGTCCGCGAGCTGTTCCTCCAAGACTGCGACGAGGCCACCGTGCAACAGGCGCTGGACCGCCTCACACGTCAGTCCGCGATGCCCTTCGCGCAGCCACCCCTACACATCGCCTGGCAGGAGAAGCCCTCGACGTACTTCGTGTGCACCGAGGACCTCGCCATCCCTGCCGAGCTGCAGCGCCAGCGCGCCAGCGCCAGCGCGCGACTGATCGACTTCCCCTCAGGCCACCACCCGTTCCTGTCCCACCCCGAGGCCTTCGCCCAGAGCATCGCCGCTGAGATCCACTTCGCCACCTAACCAGACCAGACAGCCGTTCTGTCGAGCGACAACCGGCCGACCCGGTCGCCGGCCCGGCTTCTTCGGCTGAGCGCCTGACGGGTTCGGGCCAGGAGGCAGCGATGACTAGGGAGTGCAAGCTCAACGACGAGGAGCGTGAGCAGCGCCGTGCGCAGGATCGTGAGCGGCTCAAGGAGGCCGCCGAGCAGGTGCTGACCAGCGAGGGCTGGCAGCGGTGGGTGCGCGTGCGCGCGCAGGGTGGCCTAGACCATATGGCGCCTGACGTTCGACTGCCGGGTGAGACCCAAGTAGCGGTAAAGCTGGGGCCGACGCCGCGGATCTGGCAGAGCACGTCGGCACGGTCGTCGTGCTTTGCGCGCGCGTCGATCTCGCGAGTGGTGCGCCAAGGTCGCGGTCGCCGAGCGAACCAACCTGATCGGGACTTATACCTAGCGCGTCTGTCGCTCAACAACCAGCCGCTCGTCGCGCTGTCGCGGCCCGACGCGACGTTCGTCGCCGGATTATGAGCGCGCGCTCGAGGGCAAGCAGCGCGTCCGTGACGGGGATCGGGTCGGTCGCGATCGCGAGGTGGTGGACATCCGGAATCTCGACCACCGGCCAGCCGCGGCCACGCGCGTCGGCGGCGCTATCCCCATAGGGCTCGGCGGTGAGAAGGAGATAGGCGCACGAGTCGGCGTCCCAGCCGTCCGGCAGTGGGACGCTCGCCTCGAAGTAGGAGAGCGGTAGGCGGGGCATCTCCCGCTCCAGGGCCCCGCGCAGGCGCTCGTCGGCGACGAGTTCGCGCATCGCGTCCTCACCGAACCAGCTCGACCACCTGGGCAGCACACCATGGCTGGCGAGCGCGCGCAGCTGTTCCATAAAGCCCGGTGGCGCCAGCGGCAGACTGCCGCTCGCGGGCGGCAGGAATGAGTCGGCGAAGACAAGCGCGACGACCTCGAGGGTCAGGTCGTCTGCGATCGCCGGAAGCAGTAGGCCGCCACCGCTGTGGCCCACGAGGACGATGGCATTATGCGTCGGCGCGGCGGCGGCGCGCACCGCGTCGGGTACCTGACGCCACTGCGGCGGGGCTGCCTCGGCGACACCGAGCAGTGAGGGGACGAGAGCCGCGCGCCCACGCCGCTTAAGCTCGTGTGCGACGGGCGACCAGGTTGCGGGTCCGACGAGCGGGCTGTGTATCAGCACGAAGACCGGATCACGCTCCTGGGGCGCCACTGGCGGAGTATGTCGCAGGCGGTCCGCACTCCCGCCCCAGGTCATCGGAGATCGGCTGCCCGCGCAAGCATCGGCGGCAATGTCGCACCCTGCGTCCGGCGCCCGCTCCCGCTGTGCGCGAGGAGCGAGCGTCTCGGCTGGCGGCCGCCAGACGCCCGCTCCGGACTAGCACCAGCCGTCGGACGGGACGCGTGGACGACTTCTGCATTTTCGAGAGCAGCGGGAGCTGCGCGGGCGGGTATCGGTTCACCCGTTGAACGACCTATAGCCGGGCCGCCAGTCAGGTCGCCTCGGCGACCGCGGTCGCCTCGATCTCGACGAGCAGCGGCGGGAAGGCGAGGCGCGAAACGCCCAGAAGGGTTGCGGCGGGACGGCACTCCGCCTCGCGTAGTCGCGCCACGAGGACGTCCTGCGCAGCGAAGAACGCGTCGACGTTGGTCGTGAAGTAGGTGAGCCGGACGACGTCGGAGAGTCCCGCGCCGCTCTCGCGCAGGACGGCTTCCACGTTGTCGATCGCTTGCATCATCTGCGCGGCCATGTCGCCCTCGTGTACGGGGTTGCCGTCCGCGTCCACCGAGGTCTGACCGGCGCAATAGATGGTTCGCCCGCTGCCGTTGAGGGCGTGGCCCTGGACGAAGCCGAAATGGTCCTGCCAGCTCCAGGGGTTGATGATCTCTCGCGTCATTTCGTTCCTCCTGTGATCGTTGATGACCGCCGGACGCCCGTCGACGCCGGACGCCCGGCGGCCGCTTTCACTCGTCGAAGGCGACGGCCTCGACTCCGTACTTCGGCGCGGCGGCCATCGTGCGGGCGATCTCGTCCTCGTCGACCGGGGGCGCCGGCCCGTCGTCGGTCGCGGGCCGTCCCGACTCCCGGAAGAAGCCCTCCATGCCGCCGGGGGTGAAGCCGACGAGGATGCGGCTGGGGGTGTCCGCCGTGTTGCGGAAGTTGTGGACCGTGCCGCGGGGCGCGTAGGCGAATCCGCCCGGCCCGACGGCGTGCACCTCGTCGCCGATCCGGATCTCGAATGTCCCGTTGAGCACGTACCAGAACTCGTCCTCGCGGGTGTGGATGTGCGGCGGGGGCCCGCCGCCGGGCGCGGTCAGGTTCTCGAGGAGCACGAGGCTTCCGCCGGTGCTCTCGGCGGTCGCCTTGAGCGTCATCGTGTCGCCGACGATCCAGATCCGCTCGCCGTCGCCTGCGGCGACGGCGTAGCCCTTGGTGATGGTTGTGTGAGTGGTGTTCATGGCTCCATAGTGCGACCCGTAGACCATCACCGCCACTTCATTGGCTTCTGACATCAGTAGAGTTGCTTCATGTCCCTCGGGGATGTCCAACGGCTGCGGGCGTTCGCGCTGGTGCTGGACCTCGGCTCGATCTCGGCCGCGGCGAGCGTGCTGGGCTACACGCAGTCCGCGGTCTCACAGCAGCTAGCGGCGCTGGAACGCGAGGTGGGGACGCCGCTGGTCGACCGGTCGCAGCGCCCCCTGCGCTCCACCCGTGCCGGCGCGCTCCTGCGCCCGCACGTCGAGCGGGTGCTCGCCGCCCTTGGCGGCGCCGAGGCCGCCGTGGAGGACCTACGCGGCGGCACGCCGCGCCTGCGCCTCGCCGCCTTTCCCAGCGCGCTGTCGTCGTTCGTGCCGGCGGCGGTGCGCGACC
>JBOGZM010000051.1:0-3567 GCA_050697255.1 Solirubrobacterales bacterium | reverse complement strand
GGCCTGCTGCTGGCGGGAACGCTCGCCTTCGCCCGAGCCCGCTCCCTGGGCGAGGACCCCGCGCCGGCCGGCTCGCGCGACTCCAACCTCGCGATCGCGCGCGCGGCGGTGGGCAGGATCGACATGCAGGCGCTCCTGATCGGGCTGGCGTTCGTCGCGGTCGTGTTTGGCATCCTGGGCGCGATCGTCTACCCCGGCGGTGGTGACCTACGCGTATTCGACCTCAACAAGGAGCAGACGTTCCCTGCCACCTTCTCGGGCGTGCTGCTGCTGGCAGCCGCCGGGCTCGCGCTGCTGAACGGCCTGGTGCGGTCCGAGACCGCGGCGGGGAGGCGCTGGTGGATCGTGCTCGCGCTGGTGTTCGCCTTCCTCGGGATCGACGAGATCGCCGCGCTGCACGAGGCGGTCCAGGACCGCGTGAAC
Organism: Solirubrobacterales bacterium; assembly: GCA_050697255.1. Lineage (GTDB taxonomy): Bacteria > Actinomycetota > Thermoleophilia > Solirubrobacterales > JBBDJG01 > CAVSXO01. The sequence goes on along the minus strand of JBOGZM010000051.1, from coordinate 3,144 downwards.
GTCTGGGGCCAGGCGGTCCTGATGCCGGTCGTCCTCGTGGGCGTCTACGCCTGGTGGGTCACTCTGCGGCAGCTGCGATCCGAGCCGCCGGCGGGAACGCTGTTCCTCCTCGGTGCGGCGGCATGGATCGTCTCGCAGGGGATCGACGCCGCCTTCAACGAGCATTGGGGCTGGACGATCGTGCCCGAGGAGCTCTTCGAGATGGCCGGTTCCGCCATGTTCGGCCTTGCGCTGCTGGTCGCGCTGCGCAAGCTGGTGGCCCGCGAGACAGCGCCGCTGCCGGAGCCGGCACGCATCCACGCGGCGCCGGAACGCGTCCCCGCCGGCACGCGCTAGCACGGCGCCGGGAGCCGCGATGAGCTCCCGTCCGGTCGGGGTTCTGATCGCTGCCTGCCTCGGGCTTGGCGTCCTGGTCGCAGCTTGCGGCGGCGAGAAGGACTCGGATTCCTCCACGACCACGGCGGCACAGGCGGCGCGCTCCGACTCCAAGCGCACCGCGCAGATCTGGGCCGTCGGGGACGGGGCCGACGGAGGCGGGGCGGCACGGCGCGTGGCGCGGATGATCGAGCGCGCCGGGCCCGACCGAGTCCTGTACCTGGGGGACGTGTACGAGTCTGGCACCGCGGAGGAGTTCGAGCGCAACTGGCGTCCCGTGTACGGAGAGCTCGACGACGTCATCGCCCCCACGCCCGGCAACCACGACTGGGGCAACCACGAAGAGGGATACGACAGGTACTTCGCGAAAACCGGCATCCCCACGAACCGCCACCACTACTCCTTCAAGACCGCCGGGTGGGAGGTGGTGAGCCTCAACTCGGAGGCAGGCCTGGAGGACGGCTCGCCGCAGCGCCGCTGGCTGCGCCGCGCCCTGTCGGAGCGGGGCACCTGCCGGATCGCCTTCTTGCACCGGCCGTTCCTGAACGCCGGCCGCCATGGCGACCAGCGCCAGATCCGCCCCCTGTGGAGGGCACTGCGCGGCCGCGCGGCGATCGTGCTGAGCGGGCACGACCACAACATGCAGCGCTTCAAGCGGCGGGACGGACTCGTGCAGTTCATCTCGGGAGCCGGCGGACACCACCGCTACGAGAGCGACGAGAACGATCCCCGGCTCGCGTGGGACGAGGACGACGAGTACGGTGCCCTGCGGCTCGACCTGCGCCCGGGAGTGGCCCGGTTCCGGTTCGTCGCCCCTCCGGGCCGCACGCTGGACTCGGGCACGATCCGCTGCCGGCGCCCTCTCGGGCTGGGCCCTACTGGATAACCGGCAGCTCCTTGCCGCCGAAGCCGGGCGCGGCCGCCATCGCGGGCGCCTGCATCACGGGCAGCTCGCGTGGCGTGGCGGCGACCACGCCCCGCGCCAGTTGCGAAAGCGCCTGGGCAGCCGGGGCGTCGGGGTCCTGAACCACGAGCGGCAGCCCCGCGTCGGACTGCACCCGCAGCTCCTCCTGGAGCGGCACCTTGCCGAGCAGCGGCACGTCGATCTCATCCGCGAGCAGCTGCCCGCCGCCCTCGCCGAAGATGGCCTGCCGGCTGCCGTCGGCCGCGATGAAGGCCGACATGTTCTCGACCACCCCGATCAGCTCGAGGTCGAACTTGACGGCCATCTCGGCCGCCCGGTGGGCGACCTTCTGTGCCGCCGGCTGGGGGGTCGTGACGAGCAGGACCTTCGCCTGCGGCAGGAGCTGCGCGAGCGTCATCGACACGTCGCCGGTGCCGGGCGGCAGGTCGATCAGCAGGTAGTCGAGCTCGCCCCAGTCCACGTCCTCGAGGAACTGCTGGATGGCCTTGTGCAGCATCGGGCCGCGCCACACCACGGCGGCGTCCTCCTCGACGAAGAAGCCGATCGACATTGCCTTCACGCCCGCGGCCGCCTCCAGCGGGAGGATCTTGCGCTCCTCGGACACGCGGGGCTTGCCCGCCACGCCCAGCATGCGGGGGATGCTGTAGCCCCACACGTCCGCGTCGAGCGCGCCGACCGAGTGCCCCTCGGAGGCGAGCGCCGCGGCGAGGTTGGCTGTCACGGTGGACTTGCCGACGCCGCCCTTCCCCGAGGCGACGCAGATCACGTTGCGGACCCGCGCGAGCGCACCCTCGGGCAGCCGGTTGCGGCCGAGGCGCTGCTGCAGGCCCTGCTTCTCGTCCGGGGTCAGGACGTCGAACGCCACGTTCACCCCCGTGACGCCGTCGAGCGCGGACACGGCCTGGGTGACCGCCTCCTGGAAGTGGTTGCGGATCGGGCAGCCGGGGGTCGTCAGCGACACCGTGACGGCGACCTCGCCGCCGTCGCCGAACTCGATCGACCGCACCATGCCGAGCTCAACGATGGAACGCCGCAGCTCCGGGTCGATCACGGCCCTGAGGGCCTCGTTGACTTGTTCGGCGGTGGGCATTCGGGGTAAGCGTCCAGATTAGACGGATGACAAACTGTAGCGAGAGGTGATCAAGTGGCTGTAGAGACGAGGACACGCGCGACAGGCGCCTTCTCGGAGGAGAGCTCGGAGAAGCGCGAGGAGCTGATCGAGCTGCTCAAGAAGGCCTACTGGATGGAGATCGAGACCGTGATGAGCTACACCGCGAACTCGATCAACCCGGACGGCGTCCGCGCCCAGGAGGTCGTCGAGCACCTGGAGGAGGACATCCAGGACGAGCTCGGGCACGCCCAGCAGTTCGGGAAGCGGATCAAGGAGCTGTACGGCGTCGTGCCGGGGAGCCTGGAGTTCACGGCCGAGCAGTCGTACCTCCAGCCGCCCGAGCACCAGACCGACGTCGTCCACGTGATCAGAGGTGTGATCGAGGCCGAGAACGGCGCCATCGAGCACTACCAGCGCATCATCGAGTTCTGCGACGGGTTCGACTTCGTCACGCAGGACATGGTGATCGACATCCAGCGGGACGAGCAGCAGCACAAGCGGCTGTTCGAGGGCTTCCTGCGGGAGTACGAGGCGGAGGGCAGGGCATAGAGGCGGGCCGTCGCTTCGCTCGCCCGCAGGTGAAGGGGTCGCTCAGCGCCCTGCGGCGGATCTCTTTCGCTGACCCCTTCCCCGGCGGGCTCGCCTGCCGCCGCGTCGCTCCTCGCGCGCGCTCCCGCACGATCCCCTCTCTTCTAAGTCGCCCCGAAAAGACCGACGGGCCCCGGTTGTGGGG
>JBOGZM010000050.1:0-2069 GCA_050697255.1 Solirubrobacterales bacterium | reverse complement strand
GGGTGGTGGTGCTCATGGAGGGTCCTCCTGAGAGCTCGAGAGCGCGGGGCTTGTCGTGGTGAGGGGCGAACCTATAGGGTTATTGACGCCGTGTCAATAGGAGGATCGACAACCCCAGCCCGACGTCGCCGGCGCAGTCCCGAGTCGGCCGAGCGGGAGATCCTCGAGGCGGCCGAGGCCTTTCTCGCCGAGCATCCCTTCCGCGACCTCTCGGTGGACGAGGTGATGGCGCGCACGACGCTGTCACGACCGTCCTTCTACGTGTATTTCCGCGACCGCAACCACCTGCTGGGGCGCCTCGTTGAGGGCATCGGGGGCGAGCTGTTCGAGGGGGCGAACATGTGGCTGAAGGGAGGCGGCGACGTGCGGGCCAGCCTCGGCGCCGTGGCAGCCGCGTATGCGCAGCACGGACTCGTGCTGGGCGCGATTGCCGATGCCGCCGGCCACGACCCGGAGGCCGAGGCGACCTACCGCGGCCTGATCGAGCAATTCGTGGACTCAACCGCGAAGCGCATCGCGCAGGACATCGCGGCCGGTCGCATCGAGCCGCTCGACCCGCACGAGGCCGCGCGCGCGCTCGTGTGGATGAGCGAGCGCTATCTGAAGGAGACGCTGGGGCGGTTGCCCCAAGCGCCGGTGGCGACCGTGGCGGAGACGTTGCCCGAGATCTGGACCCGGTGCCTCTACGGGCCCGGGCCTTCGAATCGCGCGTAGAAGTCAGCGGGCGACAGGCCGAAGCCGCGCGCAAAGGCCGTGCGCCAGGGGACACCGCGGCCGACACGCTCGCAGAACTCCCGCAGCGCTGTCTCCGGGCGTGCCGCCGGGGCGGCGCCGTTTGCGACCGCCTCGCGCAGCAGCGACCGCATCGCCGCATGCCACAGCGCGTACTGCGGAGTCCGCCCGCCCGCGCGCTCGTAGTGGCGCAGCGGCTCGGAGTGCGAGTCGAAGGCGCCGTCGCGCGCGATCGTCCTGCGCACGCGAGCGTCACTCGCCAGGCCGCTCGAGGCCAGAGCGCGCCACGCGACATGAGTCGCCATTCCCTCGACGATCCAGCGGTACTCCTGCGCATCCCGTTCTGGTAGGCAGCCGAGCTCGGCCTGCAGCACGTGCACGTACTCATGCCCCGACACGGCGAGCGCAGCCAGCGGATCGGTGTGGATCAGCACCTGCCACTGGACGTTTGCCGTGTCGACGCAGAGAAACCCCCCGCTGCCTTCGCCGATCAGCTCCCTGGCGCTCGGAGCCGAGCCTCGGCACCGGTCCTCGCGCGCGACCCGCGCCTCGACCGGGCCACGCACCTCCCAGTCGAGCGAGCGCCGCGCGAAGCGATGGACGAGGCGCACGCCGGCACGGATCGCGTGCAGCTCCCGCACGGTGACACCGTCCTGGATGCGCAGCTCCACGGGCGTGCCTGCGAGCGGCTCGGAGCGTGCCGGGAAGGGGTCGCCCCACCAGGGGGCTACGCCGGCGACGATTGCGAGCACGGCGGCGCCCGCGATCAGGATCGTCAACCAACGGCGGCGCTTCGTCCGCCGAGTTCGGTTCGGCGGATTGTTCACCGGGCGAGTCTAGTTCGCGCTGCCCGCCCTGCCCCCCAATACCCAATAGAAGAAGCCCCGCGGTCGGCGGGGCTTCTCGATCGAACCTGTGCTGAGCCGTCCTAGCGCTTGACGCTCTCCTTGAGCTTCGAACCGGCGCTGAACCGTGGAACGCGTGACGCCGCGATCTGGATCGGGGCGCCGGTCTGCGGGTTGCGGCCTTGCCGGGCGCCGCGCTCGGCGACGTGGAACTTCCCGAATCCGGTGAGCGTGATCTCGCCCCCGCGGGCGAGCTGCTCCTCGATCGTCTTCAGCGCGGCGTCGACCGCCTGCTCAGCATCGCGGCGACTCAAGTCCGCCTTCTGGGCGATCTGCTCGACCAGCTCTGTCTTGTTCACGAGCACTCCTCCTGGGTCGTACGACGCTGCGCACGCTAGGAGGTCTATCGGACGACGCTCCGGCGCAGGAGGGCTCACGAGCAATGGAAAGCCCCGCAATTGCGGGGCTTTCCATTGCTCGTGAGCCCTCCTG
>JBOGZM010000049.1:0-3682 GCA_050697255.1 Solirubrobacterales bacterium | reverse complement strand
GCCGGGGCCGCGGCGGGCGGGACCGGGATCGCGGCGGGCGCGACCGCGACCGGGGCCGCTCGCGTGACCGCGACTAGCCGCGACCACACGCTCACCGAGCTCGACTCGGGCATCCAGGTCGTCACCGAGCGCGTGCCGTCGGTGCGCTCGGTGGCGCTCGGCCTGTGGGTGCGCGTGGGCTCGCGCCACGAATCCGACTCCGAGGCCGGCATCTCGCACTTCCTCGAGCACATGCTGTTCAAGGGCACTCCGAAGCTGACCGCGGAGCAGATCGCGCAGGAGTTCGACGGCCTCGGCGCGGAGATCAACGCCGCGACCAGCAAGGAGGCGACGGTCCTGCACGCCCACTTCCTCGACGAGCACCTGGAGCGCGCGTTCGAGGTGATGGGCGACATGCTGCTGCGCACCACCTACGCCGACCTCGAGTCCGAGCGTGAGGTGGTGCTCGAGGAGATCGCCATGTACGAGGACGAGCCGCAGGACAAGGTGCATGACGTGCTCTCGGAGGCGATCTTCGGCGACCACCCGCTGGGCCGGCCGGTGATCGGCCGGGGGGAGGTGGTGGACGGCCTGACGGTCGACAAGGTGTCGGCCTATCACGACGCCCGTTACGTGCCCGGCTCGATCGTGGTGGCGGCGGCCGGCAACCTCGAGCACCCGCAGATCGAGCATCTGACCGGCGCGTGGCTCGGCAACGGCTCGCGCGACGGCGCAGTGCGGGACCCGGCGCCCGCGCCCGGCCGCCTTGCGCAGCGGGTCGCGTTCCACTCCAAGGAGACCGAGCAGTACCACATCTGCCTGGGCGGGGAGGGCATCGCCCGCAACGACGAGCGCCGTTTCACCCTGTCGATCCTGGACGCGATCCTGGGCGGGTCCACGTCGTCGCGCCTGTTCCAGGAGGTGCGCGAGAAGCGTGGCCTGGCCTACGCGGTGTACTCGTGGGCGAGCCAGTACCAGGACACGGGCCAGGTCGGCATCTACGTCGGCACGCGCGAGGACAACGTCGTGCAGGCGCTGGACGTGATCGGCACCGAGATGGAGCGCCTGCGCCAGGAGCCGGTCGGCGAGGACGAGCTGCGCCGCGCGTGCGAGCACGTGAAGGGCCGGCTCGCGCTGTCGATGGAGTCGACGGCAAGCCGGATGACCCGGCTCGGGCGGTCGGTCCTGATGGGCACGCCGCTGCTCACGCTGGACGAGACGATCGAGCGCCTGGAGGCGGTCACGCGCGAGCAGCTCGAGGAGCTGGCACGGGAGCTGTATCCGTCCGCCGGCCTGTCGGTGGCCGCGATCGGGCGCGACGAGGGCCTCTTCCGCGGGGCGCTCGGGCCGGTCGGGACAGAGCTCAGCAACGCCGCGTAGCGTGATCCGAGTCTGTGTCTCTGGCGCCGCCGGCCGGATGGGGCAGACCGTCTGCGCCGCCGTCGAGGGCGCGGAGGACATGGAGCTGGTGGCGCGCGCCGACCCCGCGCTCGGCACGTCGCTGGAGGAGGCGCTGACCGCGTCGAGCCCCGACGTGGTGGTCGACTTCACGGTGCCCTCGACCGTGTTCGAGAACACCCGCCTGTGCCTGGAGCGCGACACGCACGCCGTGGTCGGCACCACGGGGCTGGACCCCGGGCAGGTGGACCGGCTGCGAGAGGCGGCGGGGCACTCGCGCGGCAACTGCCTGATCGCGCCCAACTTCGCGCTCGGGGCGGTGCTGATGATGGAGGCGGCGAGGCTGATCGCGCCGCACATGCCCGACTGCGAGATCGTCGAGCTGCACCACGACGCGAAGTTGGACGCGCCCTCGGGCACCGCAAAGCGCACGGCGGAGCTGATCGAGCAGGCGGGCGGGCGCAAGGACCCACCGATCCACAGCGTGCGGCTGCCCGGGCTGGTCGCCCACCAGGAGGTTCTGTTCGGCGGCCTGGGACAGACCCTGAGCGTGCGCCACGACTCGATCTCGCGCGAGTCATTCATGCCGGGCGTCCTGATCGCCGTGCGCGGGGTGAGCGACGTCGACGGCCTCGTCGTGGGGCTCGAGCACGTCCTCTAGCCCGCGAGTGTGACCGGGTGCTGATACTTGGCTACAAGCCGGGTCACGACGGCGCGGTGGCCGCCGTCCAGGACCGCGTGCTGCTCCACTCGCTCGAAGGGGAGAAGGATTCGGGCAGGCGTCACGCGTCCCTTTCCATGACCACGCTCCTGGCGATGGAGGAGCGCCTCGGCGCAGTCCCCGACGTGATCGCGCTCGGGGGGTGGCACAGAGACGCCCGCCTGGGGGACACCAGGCTGGGCGTCGGCTACAGCGGCCTGCGCCGGATCGAGCAGCGCCCGATCAAGTTCTTCGGCAAGGAGGTCACGCTCTACGCCTCGTCCCACGAACGGTCCCACCTCGTGATGTCGGTCGGGATGGCGCCGCGAGACGAGTTCACGGAGCGTGTCGTCCTGACCTGGGAGGGCACCGTCGGCAGCTTCTACGTGCTGGACGACCGGTGCAAGGTGAAGCGCCGCGTGAAGGCGCTGAACTTCCCCGGCTGGCGGTACGCGTTCGTCTACTCGCTCGCCGACCCGACCTACCCCGACGGCGGGATCATGCCGCGACACTCGGACAGCGGGAAGCTGATGGCGCTGGCCGCCTTCGCCCAGCCGGACGACGCCGACCGGGACGTCGTCGCGCTGGTGGACGACGTCCTTCAGCGCCCGATCGCCAGGACCGCCAAGGGCGATCTCCGGGATTCCCCGCTCTACAACATCGGGGTCGAGGCGCAGCCCACCAAGATCGCGGCCGCGCTGATCACCGAGCGCATCTTCAACAGGTTCGCCGACGTCGCGCGGGAGCAGCTTCCGGAAACGGAGGGCCTGCCGCTTCACATCTCGGGCGGCTGTGGCCTCAACTGCGATTGGAACCGCATGTGGCGCGACCTGGGCTTCTACTCCTCGGTGTTCGTGCCCCCCTGCACGAACGACTCCGGGTCGGCGCTGGGGACGGCGATGGACGCGCTCGGCGTCATGACCGGAGACCCGTACATCGATTGGAACGTGTACTCCGGGCTCGAGTTCGAGTGGGACCAGGAGCCCGATCCCTCCGTGTGGCAGAGCCGCGAGCTTCGCATGGGCGAGGTTGCGGAGGCGCTCGCGACGGGACGTGTGTTCGCCTGGGTGCAGGGGCGGTGGGAGATCGGTCCGCGCGCGCTCGGGAACCGGTCCCTGCTCGCGGAGCCCTTCGCGGCGGCCACCCGCGATCGCCTGAACGACATCAAGCAGCGCGAGGGCTATCGCCCGATCGCGCCGGTCTGCCGGGTGGAGGACCTCGCGCAGGCCTTCGACGGCGACTTCGAGGATCCGTACATGCTCTATTTCCGCATGGTGCGCTCGCCCGACCTGAAGGCGATCACCCACGTCGACGGGTCGGCCCGCTGCCAGACGGTCAGCAGGTCGGACAACGAGCCCTTGCACGAGCTCCTGTCGGAGTTCGGCGCCCGCTCGGGAATCGGCGTCCTGTGCAACACCTCCCTGAACTTCAAGGGATTCGGGTTCATCAACCGCATGTCGGACCTCGCCAAGTACTGCGAGGAACACGGGGTCGACGACATGGTGGTGGGGGACCGGTGGTTGTCGCGTCGGGGTGAGTGAGTCCCCGGACCGCCTGCCGGCCTACTTCGAAAAGCGGACCCGGACGCGCACGAGGTCGCGGTTG
>JBOGZM010000048.1:0-1883 GCA_050697255.1 Solirubrobacterales bacterium | reverse complement strand
GGGTGGCGCGCAGCAGCCCGCTTTGCTTGTATAGGTACGCGCCAGGGGGAGCGGGCGCTCCCTGAGGAAGCGACCGCATGATCATCACAGTCACCCTCAACGCGGCCATCGACAAGACCCTGGCCGTGCCGAACTTCCAGATCGGTCGCCGGCACCGATCGAGCGAGCAGCGCACGATGGCGGGCGGCAAGGGAGTCAACATCGCACGCGCGCTGAAGACCCTGGGCCAACCGGTGATCGCGACCGGCCTTGCCGGCGGCCCGACCGGGACCAGGATCATCGAGCAGCTCACCGGCGAGGCGATCCTGTGCGACTTCGTGCGGATCGGCGACGAGTCGCGAACCTCCACCGCGGTGATCGACCCGACCTCCGGCGTCCAGACCGAGGTGAACGAGCTGGGGCCCGAGGTCACGGAGGCGGAGGTGTCGCTGTTTCGAGAGAAGCTCGTCTATCTGGCGAAGGGCGCCGACATCTGCGTCTTCGCGGGCAGCCTTCCCCGCGGCGTGGACGACCGCCTCTACCACGACCTGATCGTGGAGCTGAAGCGACTCGGCGTGATGACCGTGATCGACACCGAGGGCGAGCCGATGGACCTCGCGTTGCGGGCCGGTCCCGATCTCGTGTCGCCGAACTCGCGTGAGGCCGAGCAGCTGGTCGGCCACGAGTTCCGCGACGACGAGGACCAGGTGTACGCGCTCTACGAGATCTGCGAGCGCGGCCCGCGTGAGGCGATCCTCACCCACGAGGAGGGTTGCTACGCGCTCGTCGGCCGCGATCTCGAGCGGGCGCTGTACGAGCTTCGCACCGAGCACCTCGACCCCGTGTCGGCGATCGGGGCGGGGGACGTCTTCCTGGCCGGATACCTCGCCGCTCGCTACACCGGCCGCCCGCACGGCGACGCTCTGCGCTTCGCGGTGGCATGCGGCGCCGAGTCGACTCAGCATCTCGGGGCCGGCGTGCTGGACCCGCGCGCGGCGGAACGCCTCGAGCACGAGGTCGTCCTGAGCGAGCTCGAGGAGCCCGCTCCCGTCGACGCCCACGCCTGACGGTCCAGCCTTCCCCGCAAGGTCGGCATTTCGGTGCCGGAGCGCGGACCGCCAGGCGGGGGAAATCCTCATAACCGTTGGTAACATCGACGGTCAGTTGGCCGCCGCCCTCACCACTGCCGTCCTTCCGGATTTCTAGGATCCCCTGATGGAGATCGAGATCGGCAAGGGCAAGAAGGGTCGCCGAGGCTACGGCTTCGACGACATCGCGATCGTGCCCTCGCGGCGCACGCGCGACCCTGACGACGTCGACATCTCCTGGACGCTGGGCCCGTACCGGTTCGAGCTGCCGATGCTGGCCGCCGCGATGGACGGCGTGGTCTCGCCGCAGATGGCCGGTCTGGTGGGCCGGCTCGGCGGACTCGCGGTCCTCAACCTCGAGGGCATCTGGACCCGCTACGAGGACGCCGACGCGCAGCTGGAACGGATCGCGAAGCTGCCACCCGAACGGGCCACCCGCGAGATGCAGAAGATCTACGAGGAGCCGGTGAAGGCCGAGCTGGTTGCCCAACGGGTCCGGGAGATCAAGGCCGAGGGCGTCGTCTGCTCCGGCTCGATGACACCGCAGCGCGTGCGCGAGTACTGCGACGTCGCGCTCGACGCCGGCCTCGACGTGCTCGTGATCCAGGGCACGGTGATCTCGGCCGAGCACGTCTCCTCGTCGGTGGAGCCGCTCAACCTGAAGCAGTTCATCGCCGAGGTACCGGTCCCATGCATCGTCGGGGGATGCGCCAGCTACTCGACCGGGCTGCACCTGATGCGCACGGGCGCGGTCGGCGTCCTCGTCGGCGTCGGCCCGGGCGCGGCCTGCACCACGCGCGGCGTGCTCGGCATCGG
>JBOGZM010000047.1:0-5567 GCA_050697255.1 Solirubrobacterales bacterium | reverse complement strand
CCTGATCGGCGTCTGGGGCGGGCCGGACCGGGTGCGTGCCACGACGACGTTCGTGATCTACACCCTGGTGGGAAGCCTCCTGATGCTCGCCGCCGCCGTCGCCACCGGCATCCTCGCGACCCCGGACGGCGGCGCGGTCTCGTTCGAGCTCACGCAGCTCACGCAGCGCAGGCTCTCGGAGGGCACGCAGGAATGGATCTTCCTGTGCTTCGCCCTCGCGTTCCTCGTGAAGATGCCGGCGTTCCCCCTGCACGCGTGGATGCCCGGCGCGTATACGGCAGCGCCCACCCCGGTCGTCGCGGTGCTGTCGGGCGTGCTCTCCAAGGTCGCCGCGTACGGGTTCCTCCGCATCGTGCTCCCGGTCTTCCCGGACGCCAGCATCACCTTCCAGGAGCTGATGCTCGTGATCTCAGTGGCGAGCATCCTGTACGGCTCGGTGATGGCGTTCACCCAGACGTCCACCACCCTCGTTGTCGCGTACTCCTCGGTCGCACAGCTGGGGTTCATCACGCTGGGCATCTTCTCGTTGCGGGACGAGGGGGCCCAGGGAGCGATCATCCAGATGGTCAACCACGGGCTCGTGGTCGTGCCGCTGTTCTTCATCATCGCGCTGCTCGCGGCGCGCGCCGGCGGCACGGATGACCTGCGGCGCATGGGTGGGCTCGCCGTCCGCGCGCCGGTGCTGGCGGCGCTGTTCCTGATCGTCGTCCTGGCGACGCTTGCGATGCCGGGCTCCGCGAACTTCGTCGGGGAGTTCCTGATCCTGGCCGGGATCTTCAAGGCCAAGATCGTCTACGCGATCGTCGCCGGAGCCGGAGTCGCGCTGGCCGCCGTCTACATGATCCGCATGTACCAGCGCTCGATGCACAACCCGCTCCCCCCCGGAGCGGAGTCGCGTGAGATGAGCGTCGCCGACGCGGCCGTGATCGTCCCGGTCGTGGCGGTGATCCTGTTCCTCGCGGTGTATCCGCAGTTCGTGCTCGAGCGCTCGGAGAGCACCGTCACCACCCAGGAGATCCTGGTGATCCGGTGAACGGCTTCGACGCCCCCTACATCGACTACGCCGGCATCTCGCCGCTGATCGCGCTCACCGCGGGGACCTGCGTCACCCTGCTGGCCGGCCTGTTCAGGGCGCGCGCCGTCGTGCTGGGCACTGCGCTGGCGACCCTCGCCGTGGCGGCGGGCCTGTCGGCGTGGCAGTTCGGAGAATCGAAGTCGCTCGTGGAGGGGGCGCTGCGCTCCGACGACCTGTCCCTCTCCCTGTCATTCGTGTTCTACGCGTCCGCCGCGATCGCCTTGCTGCTGTCGCTGGGCGAGCGCGGAGACCGGCCGTTGGTGCTCGCCGACTACGCCGGACTGCTGCTTGCGAGCGTGACCGGGATGGTGGTCCTGGCGAGCGCCATCAACCTCGTCTCGCTGTTCGTCGGGATCGAGCTGCTCTCGATCCCGCTCTATGTGATGTGCGCGCTCGACCTGCATCGGCGCACGTCCCTGGAGTCGGGCCTGAAGTACCTCGTGATCGGCTCCATCGGCTCCGCGACGCTGCTGTACGGGCTCGCGTTCATCTACGGCGCCGGCGGCTCGACCGACTTCGCGGAGATCGCGCGCGCGATCGGGAGCGAGGGGATCGCCGGCGACCCGCTGCTGCTGACCGGGATCGCCCTGACCGCCGCCGGGCTGGCGTTCAAGGCCTCCGTGGCGCCGTTCCACCAGTGGACGCCCGACGTCTACGAGGGCGCGCCGACCTCCGTGACGGCCTTCATGGCGGTCGCCACGAAGGCGGCCGCGTTCGCGATCCTGCTGCGGCTGTTCGACTCCGCGCTGCTGCCCGCCCGGGACGACTGGGACGTTGCCCTCGCGGCCCTCGCGGTGGCGACGATCGCGATCGGCAACATCGGCGCGATCGGGCAGGTGTCGCTGAAGCGGCTGCTGGCTTACTCCGGCGTGGCCCAGGCCGGCTACATGCTGGCCGGCGTGCTGGTCGCCACGGAGCTCGGCGTGCGGAGCGTTGTCTTCTACCTCTTCGTGTACCTGATCATGAACATGGCCGCGTTCGCGGTCGTGGGCGCGCGCGAGCGCGAGTCGGGGTTGGGAGACCACATCGATTCGGTGGCCGGCATCGGCGCGACGCGCCCGGCGCTCGCCTGGCCGCTCACAATCTCGATGCTCGGCCTCGCCGGGCTGCCGGGCACGGCCGGCTTCCTGGGGAAGTTCTTCCTGATCGAGGCATCGGTCGACGGCGACTACACGTGGCTCGGCGTCGCGATCGTGGTGGGCTCGATGGTGTCGCTCGTCTACTACCTGCGCGTGATCGCGGCCGTCTGGATGGAGGGTGGAACGGCAGCCGTGCCGGCGATCGCGGGCGGTGCACCCGAGGCCGACGCTGTCGCACCGCCAGTGCGCTCCACCGCCGTGCCGGTCACGATCGCCGTGCTCGCCGGTGCGGCGACGATCGTGTTCGGCATCCTGCCCGGGCCGCTGCTGGACCTCGCCTCGGACGCCGGCGCAGCGCTGCTGTAGCGACGCCTGAAACTCCGGCGATGATTCCTGCGCCGCGCCCCGGTCTTAGGGATAGGTGGTAATCGGTAGGCGCCGGGATCCCGGCGCACGAGGAAAGGAGCCAGAATGGGACAGCCAGTTGTCCACTTCGAGGTCATCGGCAAAGACGGCGAGAAGCTGCGCAGCTACTACTCGGAGCTGTTCGGCTGGGAGTTCGGTGACGTAGTCGGCCCGACGAACTACGCAGTCGTCCAGCGTGACGGGAACACGAACGCCGACGGAGTCGGAATCGGGGGCGGCGTCGGAACCGTGCCCGAGGGGTACGGCGGCCACGTCACCTTCTACGTCGAGGTTCCCGACGTCGAAGCCGCGCTGGCGAAGGCGGAGAGCCTCGGCGGGAAGCGGATGATGGGCCCGGACAAGGTTCCCGAGGCGAATATCGAGATCGGCCTCTTCACCGACCCGGAAGGCCACGTGATCGGGCTCGTCAAGTAGCGGCTCAGCGCGTGAGCCTCAAGACCTCCGCGGTCGCCGATGCGCTGTCGTGTCCGGGTCGCGATGCGCCGCCGATCGAGTAGAGCGAGCGATCGATGGCGGCCGCGATGCTTCCGTGGCGTGGGGTGCGCATCGACGGGGCGGCAGACCAAGCCTTGCGCGCGATGTTGTAGGACTCCACAGTCCCCAGCACGCTCGTCGGCCGCTCGCCCCCGACGGCGAAAAGGTGGCCCTGTGCGATGGCGGCCGCAAGCCCGCCACGGGCGGTCGGCATGTCGGGGAGTCGTTGCCAGCGGTCGTCGCCGGGGTCGTAGCGCTCGAGCGCTGGGGAGTTCTTGTCCGAGGACAGCGCGCGTCCGCCCACTGCGTAGACGAACTGCCCGTCCGAGGCTGCCGCCAGATGCTCACGCGGGGTCGGGGTGTCCGCCCCGTCACTCCAGCGCTTGCCGTCGAACACCTCGGTCGTGTCGACCAGACGCCCATCGGCCTGCCCGCCCACGACCACGATCCGATCGCCCGCCACGGCGGCCGCCCCCGCCGCCCGCGGCCGGTGGAGGGAGGGCAGCCTCACCCACTTTCCGGCTCGCAGCGCGAACACGCGGCTGGAGACCACGGCACTGGGATCCGGTCCCCGCGGTATCCAGCCGCCGATCACGACGACCTCTCCCTTGAAGGTGACCACCATCTCGTGGTGCAGCCGGACCGGCAGATCAGGGCCGGCCTTCCAGCCGTTCACTACCGGGTCGTAGCCCTCGACCCGCCGCGAGCCGATCGAACCGCCTCCGAGCCCGCCCAGCACCCAGATCGTCCCGTCCAGCACCGTGCTGGGCATGTTCTGGCGAGCGGTCGGCATCGGTGGCAGGCGGCGCCACGCCGACGCCACCTGCAACGGAGACGAGGGCGCCGGGGCGGCGCGCTCACTCTGTGGCTCGTCTGATCCAGGCAGGGAGACGATCGCCGCGGCCGCAGCCACGGCGAGCAGCAGTCCGGCGAGCGCGTACAGCGCGCCGCGGCCGGGACGCCACGGTCGTCGAGCTTCCCGCTCGCGCGGGATCGACTCATCGCTCGGCGTTGGAGTCGTGGAGATCGCCTCTGGAGCGGGAGCGTCCTCGTCGCGACCCGCGGCGACGGCCGCCCGGCCGAGCTCCCCCGCGGACCCATAGCGCTTGGCGGGATCCTTGGCCATTGCCTGTTGAACGACCGCCTCGAACCGCACCGGTATTTCCGGGGAGACCTCGCGCACCGAGGGCGGCGGCGCATAGACATGAGCCCACAGTGTTGCCAGGTCGTTCTCCCGTTTGTACGGGGGGCGGCCCGTCAAGGCCTCGAAGAGGACGCAGCCGAGCGAGTACACGTCCGTTTGCCGGTTCACCGAGGTCCCTTCGATCTGCTCCGGCGCCGTGTAGTCCACGGTGCCGACCCACTGGCCCGACCTGGTGAGTCCACTGATGGAGGATGCGTGCTTCGTAAGCCCGAAGTCGGTCAGGTAGACGTGGTCCTGGCCCGTGATCAGGATGTTTGCGGGCTTGACGTCGCGATGGATCAGGTCTCGCTGGTGGGCTGCATCGAGGGCGCTCGCGACCTGAGCGACGAGATGGGCGGCACGTGGAGGCTCGAGCGGGCCGCGATCGATCGTCTCGCGCAGGTTCGTTCCCTCCACCCAGCGCATCGCGATGTAGAGGACTCCGTCCTCCTCGCCGGCCTCGTATACCGGGATCACGTTCGGGTGATCGATCGAGGCGGCGGTCATCCATTCACGTCTGAACCGCTCTCGAAAAGAGGCGTCCCGGGCCAGCGCCGGAGTGACCAGCTTCAGGGCCACCGTACGCGTGAGCCGCAGCTGGGTCGCGCGGTAGACAACGCCCATCCCGCCTCTCGCGGCTACCTCTTCGATCCGGTAGCCGGCGAACTTAGACCCGATCACAAGCTCCGCTGTTGTCTGCTGTCCCACAGCCGGTTCCGGGCTCACTAAAGCAGCTAGGGAACCAAGGCGCAATCCTGCCGGGCCGTCACAGGTTCCCTTCCGCCCTGAGGGCCTCCAGCGCGCTCTCCTTGTCTCCGAAGATCCTGAGCCGCAGGACCGCCCCGTCGCGCACGGTCCAGATGTGGGCGATGTGGCCCGCGACCTCGGCCCCGCTGCCCTTGCCGCGTATCCGCTGCTGCAGCGAGACGACGATCTGATCGCCGGCGTCGATGAACTCCTCAGGCTCGAGGCGAAGCGCGTCGAACGCCTCCATATAGGAGTCGAACAGCTGCTTGATCCCCTCCCTGCCGTAACGGGTTTCCCTGTCGGGCGAGCTTTCGCGGTCGCGGACCTGAAAGTCGGGGGCAAGGCGCTCCAGGATGGCTTCGACGCCCCCCTCGTTGAACGCCTCGTAGGCGCCACGGAGCCTCTCCACGTCTTCCCAGAACACCCTGGGGAACGCTACCTGACCGACTCCCCGTTTCCGCCACGCGGCCTAGGACGGCCGGGCCCCAGGCGGCGCGTACCGGCGGTGGATCGCCAGTGTGTTGCCGTCCGGATCCTCGAAGAACGCCTGGTGGCAGACGCCGGAGTCGATCGTGTCCCCCTT
>JBOGZM010000046.1:0-9701 GCA_050697255.1 Solirubrobacterales bacterium | reverse complement strand
CCTTCAGGAGCCGCTCCTCCGCATCGGGCCCCACCGCGACCCGCACGTAGCCGAAGATGGGCGGAGGGACCTCGCGCCCCGCCTCGCGTGCACCTTCGTGTACCCGCTCGCGGGCCCAGGCCGCCTTGGCCGGCGTCATCCAGTTCAGGAACACGCCGTCCGCCGCGGCGCCCGCGAACGCGCACATCTTCGGCCCCATCGCGGCCACCACCACTCGCGTTCCGGCCGGCAGCGTTTCGCGCATCGCCGCCAGGCCCTCGCGCACGACGGTGAGGGGCCGCTTCGTGAAACCGGCGCCGATGCCCAGCCACAGCCGCTCGGGCGGGAGGTCGAGCGCCTCGATCTGGGCCGCGACCGCGGGCGGCTCGTGCCGGTCGAGCGCCAGCACCGCGACGCCCACGTCCATGGATGGAGCGGCGTCCGCGAACACCGCCACGGTCTCCAGGCCGCTCCCCATCGGGTGGTCGTTGGACCACAGCGACGCATGCCCGAGCGACTCGCAGCGGCGGGCCAGCTCGCGCGCGACGTGCTCTTCGAGGCCGGCCGCGACTCCCAGCCCGCGGGGGCGGTCAGCCACCGGCGCCTCGCTCGCGCTCGAGCAGCGCCACGCATTCGATGTGGGGCGTGTGCGGGAACATGTCGACCGGCCGCACCTTAACCAGCCGGTAGCCGGCGTCGACCATCTGGTGCGCGTTCGGCGCCAGCGTCGTCGGGTTGCAGGACACGTACACGATCCGCCCCGGGTTGGTCTCGAGCAGCCGCCGCACCACCTTCTGCGACAGCCCCGCGCGGGGCGGGTCGACGACCGCCACGTCCGGACGCGGGGCGCGCTCGGCCAGCGGCCTCAGCGCGTCTCGCACATCACCGGCGAAGAAGTGGACATTATCGATCTCGTTCAGGCGCGCGTTCTCGATCGCGTCGGCGATCGCCTCGTGGACGAGGTCGAGCCCCCACACCTGTCCGGCGCGCAGTGCGAGCGTCAGACTCAGCGTCCCGATCCCGCAGTACAGGTCGTACACCCGCTCGTGGCCGGCGAGCTGCGCGTAGTCGCGCGCCAGGCCGTACAGCACCTCGGCGGTCTCGGTGTTGGTCTGGAAGAACGCCTCCGGCGAGATGCGAAAACGCAGATCGCAGAGCTCCTCGTGCAGGACGGCCGAACCGGCGAGAACCTCGGTCTCGCCACCCTGGGTGACCTCGGCGAGCCGGTCCGTGCGCGTCCACGCGACGTCGGCCCCCGGGTGTGCCGCAAGCACCGCCTGGGTGAGCTCCTCGTGCTCGAGTTGACCGTCTGCCGTGACGAGGCGCACCTGCAACTCGCCGGTCCGCCGCCCTTCCCGCACGACCAGGTTCCGCAGAAAGCCCTCCCGCGTGCGGCGGTCCATCGCATCCAGGCCGCGCTGCGCGCACCAGTCCCGCACCAGGTTGCGGACCGCGTTGCTGCGCTCGGGGGCGAGCATGCAGTCGCGCGCGTCGTCGACGACGTCCCAGCGCCCCCGGCGGTGAAATCCGAGGGCGAGGCTTCCGTCCTCGGAGGTCCCGAACGAGTACTCCATCTTGTTGCGGTAGCGCCACGGCTCGCCGGCCGGGACGATTGGCTCGAGCTCGAAGCCGTCCAGATGCCCAATGCGTTGCAGGGCATCGCCGACCAGCTCCTGCTTCAGCTCGAGCTGACGCTCGTACCGCAGCTCCTGCCACGGCGAGCCCGGGCATGGCTGCCCGCCGTGGTCACAGCGTTGCGGCACGCGGTCGGGGCTCGGCTCGAGCACCTCCACCGCGCGGGCATTGGCGTAGTCGCGCTTCGAGCGCAGGACCTCTGCCCGGACCAGCTCACCCGGGAAACCGCCGTCCACGAAGACGACGTACCGCTCCATGCGCCCCACGCCGGCGCCACCGTGGGCAACGCTCTCGATCCGCAGCTCGAGCATGTCGCCGCGCCGCGGCCGTTGCGCGCGCGGCGCCCCCTTGGTGCTGGGTGCGGTTCCGCCGCCCGCCGCGCTGGACATGCTCGTATCCTGGCATGCCCTTGGCGGTCGACCTCGACACCTACGCGGCGCAGGCGGAGCAGTTCGTCGGCGCCATGGATCGCGAGTACTACCTGCACTTCGCCGGCCACAAGCCCGAGTTCGAGATCGAGCGGATATACGAGCGCCACGCCGGGCTGTTCGGTCGCGCCATGGTCGACGAGCTGCGCGAGCGCGCGGCGGGGGCGAAACCTGGGGACGAGACGCGGCGCGCTCGCTACCTGCTCGAGCTGGCGGTGGACGGCCTGCTCGGGAACGAGACGAAGGCGGAGGAGACGGCCCTCGCCGAGCGCGAGGCGGCACTGGAGATCGAGGTCGCCGGCGAACAGATGCCGTATCGCCAGAGCGCCGTGGCGCAGGCGAACGATCCCGACGCCGAGCGCCGCGCGGAGATCGAGCGCGCGCGGCTCGAGGTGCTCGATCGAGAGCTGAACCCGCTGCACCGGCAGGCGCTGGAGCGCTCGCACGAGCTGGCGCGCGAGCTCGGTTGGCGCAGCTACAGGGAGATGTACGGGGAGCTGAAGCAGATCGACCTCGGCGCCCTGGAGCGGCAGACGTCGGCCTTCCTCCGCGACACGGGCCGGCGCTACCGCGAGTCCGTCGAGCCCCACGTGCGTGCTCACGTAGGAGTGGGCTTCGATGCCCTGAGACGGTCCGACCTGCCCCGCTTCTTCCGGGCGCAGGGCTTCGATGACCTGTTTCCCGCCGGGCGCATCGTTGCCGCCCTGGAGCAGACGCTCGGAGGTCTCGGGATCGACCTTCACGGGCAGTCCAACGTGCGGCTCGACCTCGAGCAGCGGCCGCGCAAGAGCCCGCGGGCCTTCTGCGCACCGGTGTCGGTGCCGGACGAGGTGTACCTCGTGATCGCTCGCCACGGCGGCCGCGACGACTACGCCGCGCTGTTCCACGAGGCCGGCCACACGGAGCACTACGCCCACGTCGAGCGGTCGATGCCGTTCGAGTTCCGCCACCTGGGCGACAACTCCGTCACGGAGGGCTTCGCCTTCCTGCTCGAGCACCTGACCGAGGACCCGGCGTGGCTGCGGGCCGTCGTGGGCGCCGGTGACGCCGACCGGATCGCCGCGTACACGGGGTTCACGCGCGCCAGCAAGTTCGTGTTCCTGCGCCGCTACAGCGCGAAGCTTTCGTACGAGCTGGAGCTGCACGGCGGCGAGCGGTCGCTCGAGGAGATGCCCGCGCTCTACTCCGGGCTGCTCGGGGATGCCGTGGGCGTCGACTGGCCCGCGGCGACGTACCTGGCGGACGTGGACGCGGGTTACTACGCTGCGAACTACCTGCGCGCGTGGGCGTTCGAGACGCACCTCCGCGGCGTGCTGGTCGAGCGCTTCGGCCCGGAGTGGTTCTCCTCGGGCGAGGCCGGCGACCTGCTGCGGACGCTGTGGCGGGAAGGTCAGCGCCGGGACGCCGACGAGCTGCTCGCGCAGGTGACCGGGGAGCGGCAGCTTGACTTCCGCGTTATGAACGCAGAAGTCTGACAACCGCCTATCGCAGCTTGCGGTCGATCCGGTCGAGGACCGTCTTGCGGTTTGCGTGCCGCGTCTCGTAGTCGCGCAGCCGCCGCAGCTCCGCGGGCGTGAGCCCTTCGAGGCGCTCCTGCACCTGCGCCGCCGAGAGGTTGTCGTAGGCGGCAATCGGCAGCCCGTGTTCCGCCGCCGGCGCGGCCTCGAGCGCGTCGCCGCGGCCGCCCAGCATGCGCTCCACGTCCGACAGGAAGTCGTCCGTGGCACGGGCGCTGCGCGACAGCAGGCTCTGGGCCATCTCCTGGGCGTCGGAGCGCGTCATGCGCCCGCGGCTCACCGCGTCGTCCAGCACCTCCTCGATGTGCTTACGCGTGAGCAGCACTGCGTTCAACGGCGCCAGCACGCTGCGCACGATCCGGTCGCGCGCCGCGGCCACCTTTCCGGTGCCGGAATCCGCTCGAGCTCCGCTCGCTTTGGTCGCGCGTCGCTCGCGGGCCGTTCTGCTCGCTCCCGAGACGCTGCGCGTTGAGGGGCCGGTCCGCGCCATCAACGCCGACACGCTATCGCAAGCTGAAGCGAGCCTCGACTGGAGCGTGGTCGGAGAGCCGCAGGCGCCGCCGCTCCAGCCCTGTCAGCACGTCGAGCTCCCGTCGCTCCGGCGCCCAGGGCGCCGCCGGGTCGATCGAATCGATGCCACAGGCCAGGATGTGATCGATTCCATCCGCGGTCCTTCCGCACAGCGAAGCGCCGTCGCACAGGTCGTCGAAGACCACGGTGGAACCCGGCTGCACGTTGAAGTCGCCGCCGAGGACGACCGGGGCGCCGTGCGCCCAGTCCAGCGCGACCTCCGCCGCGCGGCGGGCCTCCCGCGCGGCCTGGTCCGGCACCCCGGCGCTCAGGTGCAGGTTCCCGACGGACACCTCTCGCTCACCGTGCACCAGTCGTGTGAGGGCAAGCCGGCGGCGTTCGCGCAAGCGTCGTTCACGCAGCGGGTTCAGGAGCACCGAGGCGCCCTCGACGATCCGCCACGGCGGGCGCACGAGCGTGAGGTTCGACCCGCCCTCCCACGAGCCCATGATGTCCGGATTGCGCTTCGCGATCACGTTCCGCACGGGCGCAAGCCAGTTGCGTGACGTGAGCGCCACGAAGGCGCTCGCGAGGCACTCGTCTGCTAGCCCGTCGGCCCACCTGGGTGGGCATTCCTGAAGCAGGCAGACGTCCCAGCTGCTGGAAGCGATCACTCCTGCGAACTCCTCGAACAGCGACCGGTTCACGTGGACGTGCGTGGCGTCGTGCACGGTCGCGCGAAACATCAGTGAGCGCACCCGGCGCTTCCTGCGCAGCGCCTGTTCGGGGGGCCAGTCGCGCCCATGGAAGACGTTCCAGGAAAGAACGATCAGCTCGTCATCCGCGCGCCGGCGCGGATCACTGGCCTCCGCGCGCCTGCGCCGGTCGGGGACCAGCGAGTTCAGATCGCGCAGAGGAGTGGAGACGCTGCGCACGGGTCCCGACCCCGGCGCCGCCGGACCGTCCACCTAGAATCCCACCGTGAGCCACCCGCGCCACTTCATCACAGGTACCGAGCTTACGCGGGCCGAGCTTGCGGCGGTCGTCGAGCGCGGGCTTGAGATGAAGAGCGCCGGTCGGGCCGGCCCCCGCCCGCTTCAGGACCGCACGGTCGCACTGCTCTTCGAGAAGCCGTCCACCCGCACCCGGGTGTCGCTCCAGGTCGGCATCTCGCAGCTCGGCGGCCACGGCATCCTGCTGCGCGGCGAGGAGTTGCAGCTCGCGCGCGGCGAGTCCGTGAAGGACACCGCGCTGGTGCTGTCGCGGTACGTCGACGCGATCGCGGTGCGCATCGGCGACCATTCGCTGCTCGAGGAGCTGGCCCGGTACGCGTCGGTTCCCGTGGTGAACGCGCTCACGCCGCTCCACCATCCGTGCCAGGCGCTGGCCGACCTGCAGACGTTGCGGGAGCGCTTCGGTCACATGGAGGGGCTGCGCGTCGCCTACGTGGGGGACGGGAACAACGTGTGCCACTCGCTGATGCTGCTGGGCGCGCGGGCCGGGGTGGAGGTGGTTGCCGCCACGCCCGAGGGGCTGCGGCCCGACGACGCGATCCTCGCGGAGGCCGGCAACCTCGCACGCGTGGTCGAGGATCCGGCCGACGCCGCGGCGGGCGCGCACGCCGTGTACACCGACGTGTGGGTGAGCATGGGCGACGAGGCCGACTCCGCTCGCCGGCGCAAGTTGCTCGAGCCGTACCGTCTCGACTCCGGCCTGCTCGCGCGCGCCCGCGAAGACGCGGTCGTGATGCACTGCCTGCCGGCGCATCCGGGAGAGGAGATCACCGCGGACCTGCTGTACGGGGAGCGATCCGCCGTGTGGGACCAGGCCGAGAATCGGCTGCACGCGCAGAAGGCGCTGCTCGAGGCGCTGCTGGCCTGAGCCTGGACCGGCGCGCGATAACCTTGAGTCACGGGAGCCCGTTCGGGGCTGAGAGGGCGGCTGGTGTGCCGCCGACCGTGGAACCTGATCCGGGTAATGCCGGCGCAGGGAGAGATGACAGTGGAGAAAGCAGACAGAGCTGCGGCGACCGCCGACGTGGTCGTCGTCGGGGCCGGCGCCGTCGGGCTCGCGGCAGCGTGGAGCGCGGCCCGCCGCGGCCTGCGCGTGGTCGTCCTCGAGGCGTCCGAGCCGGCGGCCGGCGCCACCGGCGTGGCGGCCGGCATGCTTGCGCCGGTCACCGAAGCGGACTTCGGGGAACGTGACCTCGTCGAGCTGAACCTGATCGGTGCGCGGGCGTGGCCCTCCTTCGCACGCCGGCTGGAGGCGGCATCCGGCATCGCGACGGGATACCGCGCGACCGGAACCTTGACCGTCGCCGTCGACCGCGACGAGGCCGAGGTCCTGCGCCGGATGCACGAGCTGCAGCGCGAGCTCGGGCTCGACGCCGAATGGCTCGCGGGGCGCGCCTGCCGGCGTCTGGAGCCCGGTCTGGCTCCGCGCGCCACGGGTGGGATCCTCGCCCCCGGCGACCACCAGGTGTCGCCGCGGGCGATGGCTCGTGCGCTGGAAGCCGCCCTCGTGGCCTCCGGCGGGGAGCTGCGCCGGGCGGCACGGGTCGTCGGCGTCGAAGCGGGCCCCGACGGAGTCGAGGCGGTGATGGTGGAGGGCGGGCAGCGCCTTGCCGCGCGGGCCGTGGTGCTGGCCACGGGTGCGGAGTCCGGGCGTCTCGAGCTGCCGGAGGACGCGCACGTCCCGGTGCGGCCCGTGAAGGGACAGATCCTGAGGCTGCGCGCGCGGGCTGGAGCGCCGCTGCCCGCGGCGCGGGTGATCCGCACGCCGGAGGTCTATGTCGTGCCGCGCGAGGACGGCAGACTGGTCCTGGGCGCGACCGTGGAGGAGCAGGGGTTCGACACCTCCGTCACGGCCGGCGGCGTGCTCGAGCTCCTGCGCCGCGCTTATGACGCCCTCCCGGGCATCTCGGAGCTGGAGCTGGTCGAGGCCGGAGCGGGCCTGCGGCCGGCGGCCCCCGACAACGGGCCGGTCGTCGGGGAGAGCTCCGTGGCGGGGCTCGTGTGGGCGACGGGCCATTGGCGCAACGGGATCCTGCTCGCGCCGATCACCGGCGAGGCGGTCGCGGCGCTGCTTGCAGGCGACGAGCCCCGGGCCGAGTTCGCTCCCTTCTCGCCCCGCCGTTTCGCGCCGCGCTCGGCCGAGGTGGTGCGGTGAGGATCGTCGTGAACGGCAGCGAGCGCGAGGTGCCGGAGCGGCTCACCGTGGCAGAGCTGGTGCTCCGGCTTCCGGACGGCGGCGCCAACGGCCGCGGTGTCGCGGTGGCGGTTGATGCACAGGTCGTGCCACGCAGCGAGTGGGACGGCGCTGAGCTGTCCGAGGGCCAGCGCGTCGAGGTGCTCGGCGCGATCCAGGGGGGATAGCTTGGAGTCGGGCGCCACCAACTCGTCACTCGAGATCGCCGGCCGCCGCTGGGGCTCGCGCCTGATCCTCGGCACCGGAGGCTTCCGCAGCCTCGACGTGATGGAACGGGCGATCGCCGCGTCGGGCACGGAGATCGTGACGGTCGCGCTGCGGCGCGTGGACGTGGCCCCGCACGGATCTCTCGTCGAGACCCTGGAGCGCGCCGGCTGCTTCGTGCTCCCGAACACCGCCGGGTGCTACACGGCGCATGACGCCGTGCTGACGGCGCGCATGGCGCGCGAGGCGTTCGGCACCGATTGGGTGAAGCTCGAGGTGATCGGCGACGACCGCACCCTGTTCCCCGATGGGCCTGAGCTGCTGGATGCCGCGGAGACCCTTGTCGATGACGGCTTCGTCGTGCTGCCGTACACCAACGACGACCCGATCCTGGCGCGCCACCTGGAGGAGGTCGGTTGCGCGGCGGTGATGCCGCTCGGGGCCCCGATCGGCAGCGGCATGGGCATCCGCAACCCGTACAACATGGCGATCATCGTCGAGCAGGCCGGCGTCCCGGTGATCTGCGACGCCGGTGTCGGCACGGCGTCCGACGCTGCGATCGCGATGGAGCTCGGCTGCGACGGCGTGCTGCTGGCAAGCGCGGTTGCCCGCGCGAAGGACCCGGTGAAGATGGCGCAGGCGATGCGCGGCGCGGTCGAGGCGGGGCGGCTCGCATTCGACGCGGGACGCATCCCGCGGCGGCTGCACGCGCGGGCCTCGACGCCCGAGGTCGGCCTGCCGGAGTACGGCTAGCCGTATCGTTTCGGCTGTGACGAGCGAGAGCATCGCCCCCGGGGAGCGCCGCCGCGAGTGGCTGCGGCGCGCGCGGCTGTACCTGGTGTGCGAGGCGCGCCCCGGCGGGCGCGACGCGGAGGAGCTGCTGCGACCCGCGTTGCAGGCAGGAGTCGACGTCGTGCAGCTGCGGGACAAGGACGCCGACGAGCGGGAGATCGTGCGCGCAGGACGCGTCTTCAGGCGTCTCTGCGACGCCTATGACGCGCTGTTCATCGTCAACGACCGTCCTGAGCTGGCGATCGCGTGCGCCGCCGACGGCGTGCACGTGGGGCAGGACGACGCGCCGCCGAACGAGGTGCGCGGCATGGTGGGCAGCGACGCCCTGATCGGCCTCTCGACGCACTCGACCGAGCAGGTGGACGCGGTATCCGGCGTGGACTACTTCTGCGTCGGCCCCGTTTATGCCACTCCCACCAAGCCGGAATACCCGCCGGTCGGCCTCGACCTCGTGCGGTACGCGGCCGAGCATGCGACAGAGCCGTTCTTCGCGATCGGGGGGATCCACCCCGGCAACGTGCGCGAGGTTGCGCGGGCCGGCGCCCAGCGCGTGGTGGTGGTGCGGGCGATCCGCGACGCGGCCGACCCCGGTGCGGCCGCGCGCGCCCTTCGGCAGGGGATCGAGGCCGCGCTGCCCGCGGGTGCGCGAGGCTAGGCAGGTGGCGGGCCGAGAACGAGCCAAGCGCGAGCGCAGGCGGCGGGCCCGGCGGGCGCCGGTGCAGCGCGACGCCGCCGAGCCGCAGCAGCAGTCCCGGCCCTCGAAGGACGATCTCGCCCGGGAGCGGCTCGAGCCGCTCGAGCAGGGCGAGCGACCGCGTGTGGTCACGGTGGGCGCCGTGATCGCGACCGCCATGGCGGTCTCCACGGTGGTGCTGTTCGCGGCCGGCGTCGAGGTGCAGGGAAGCGACGCTCGCACACCGGGCACGATCGTCTACGCGTCGCTGACGGGCGCGATGGCGGCCGGCATGTGGCTCTCGCGGTACTGGGCGGTGCTCGGCTTCCAGACGCTGCTGGCGTTCGCGATCGTGATCTGGTCGCTGCTGCTCATCAAGGCGGAGAGCGCGCTCGGTGCTCTGCTCGCCCTCGCCGTGATCGCGGCGGCCGGCACGATGTTCTGTTTCCTCGTGAAGGCCATGGCCCGGATCCAGATGCCGGAGCGCCGCCCACCCGCCTAAGAGCGAGCGCCGGAGGCGCGAAGCACGGGACTTTAGGTGGGGCGAAGCCCCCCGATGTCTGACGGCGAGCGCCGGAGGCGCGAAGCACGGGACTTTAGGTGGGGCGAAGCCCCCGGTATCCCTGACCGCAGGTTCGCCGAGCGCAGTCGCTGGTTAAGCTGCCAGCGATGGCCGACAGGTACGAGATGATCGTGATCGGCTCTGGGCCCGGCGGCTACGTGGCCGCGATCCGGGCGGCCCAGGTCGGTCTGAAG
>JBOGZM010000045.1:0-6412 GCA_050697255.1 Solirubrobacterales bacterium | reverse complement strand
GGAGGGCGTGATGGTGCAGGCGCTCGCGCGCGCCGCGGGGGCGGAGCCGACGGCGGTGCAGCGGGCGTTCATGCTGCGCGGCGACCTCGCCGCGGTCGCGGAGGCGATGTTACGCGACGGCCCCGGTGCCCTCGATCGGTTTCGGCTCGAGGTGGGACGTCCTGTGCGGCCGATGCTGGCCCGGCCCGCGAAGGACGTCGACGACGCGCTCGGGCGGCTCGGCGAGGCGGCGGCGGAGTGGAAGCTCGACGGTGCGCGCGTGCAGATCCATCGCAGCGACGACGACGTGCGGGTGTACACGCGCAGCCTCGACGAGGTCACCGCCCGGGTGCCGGAGCTGGTGGCGGCGACGCTGGCCCTGCCGGTCCGCACCACCGTGCTCGACGGAGAGGCGATCGCGCTGCGGCCCGACGGGCGCCCGGAGCCGTTCCAGGTGACCTCGTCGCGCTTCGCGCGGCAGCAGGAGCACGAGGTTCCGCTCGATCTGTTCCTGTTCGACGTCCTGCACGCCGACGGCGAGGACGTCCTCGACCGCCCGGGCGCGGAGCGGGCGGCGCTGCTGGCCGGGCTGGTGCCCGAGGCGCAGCGGACGCCGCGGGCGGTCGTGTCCGATCCGGCCGCGGCCCGGGTGTTCCTCGAGGACGCGATCGCCCGCGGTCACGAGGGCGTGATGCTGAAGGCGCTCGACCAGCCGTACGTCGCGGGCAGTCGCGGCGCCGGGTGGCTGAAGGTGAAGCCGGTGCACACGCTCGACCTCGTGGTGCTCGCCGCGGAGTGGGGGCACGGGCGCCGGCGCGGATGGCTGAGCAACCTGCACCTCGGCGCGCGCGACCCCTCGGGAGACGGATTCGTGATGCTCGGCAAGACGTTCAAGGGGCTCACGGACGAGATGCTCAGGTGGCAGACCGAGCGGCTGCTCGAGCTCGAGACCGGCCGCGATCGCTTCACGGTCCATGTCCGGCCCGAGCTGGTCGTCGAGATCGCGTTCGACGGCGTCCAGACGAGCCCGCGCTACCCGGGCGGCGTCGCCCTGCGCTTCGCGCGAGTGCTGCGGCATCGGCCGGACAAGTCAGTGCTCGAGGCCGACACCCTTGACGCCGTGCTGGGCGTGCAGAGATAGTGCTCTCCGTGCGGCCACCCCAGGACCAGAAGGCGAGAGAGTTTCGCGCCCTGCACGAGGGCGAGGCCTTCCTGATTCCCAATCCGTGGGACGCGGGCTCGGCCAAGGTCTTCGCGGGCCTCGGCTTCAAGGCGCTCGCAACCACGAGCGGGGGCTTCGCGTTCACCCTCGGGCGCCTGGACGGGAACGTCACGCTCGACGAGGTGATCGGCCACACCCGCGTGCTCGATCAAGCGACGAGCCTGCCGGTTTCCGTCGACCTGGAGAACGGCTACGGGCCGGAGCCCGAGGACGCCGCGCGGGCCATCACGCGCGCCGCCGAGGCCGGCGCGGTGGGCGGATCGATCGAGGACTACGACCCCGAGGGCCGGATATACGAGCTTGATCACGCGGTCGAGCGCGTGGCCGCGGCAAGTGAGGCGGCCAGGCAGCTCAGCTTCCCGTTCATGCTCACGGCGCGGGCCGAGAACTTCTTTCGCGGCAATCCCGACCTCGACGACACGATTGCCCGCCTGCAGGCCTACGAGCGAGCGGGCGCCGACGTGCTCTATGCCCCCAGCCTCCGCAACGGCGAGCAGATCCGCGCGGTGTGCGAGGCCACGTCCAAGCCCCTCAACGTGCTCGCCCGCCCCTGGCTGTCGATGAGCGAGATCGTCGAGGCCGGGGGCCGGCGGGTGAGCGTGGGGAGCTGGCTGACCATGGTGGCGGTCGACGCGGTGGCGGAGGCCGCCAAAGCGATGCGGGACACCGGTGAGTTCACGGCCCTGAGGGCGCCGAAGCAGATCAACGAGTGGCTGGGCGGCTGACGTCGTCGCCGTCGCCGTCGCCGGAGACCTGGGCGAGCCGGCGGTGGAGCCGGTCACGTAGCTCGTCCGGGTCGTAGGCCCGCTGGACCCGGCGCCTGCGAGCGACGACCACGCCGGTGGCGGCCACCCCCGCGAGTCCCGCGAGTCCGATGAGCTTCCAGGGCACGCGCATCGAATCCGTAGGTTATGGCCGGTGAACGACGTGACCCTCGCGCTCGACGGCGCCGTCGCCACGGCGTCGACCGGCGACATCTGGCTCTTCCGCGGCAGGTCGATCGCCGACCGCGCGATCCGGGCGATGACCAACAGCCCCATCAACCACGTCGGCATGGTGGTCGCCATCGACGACCTGCCCCCGCTGCTCTGGCACGCCGAGCTCGGTCGCTCGCTGCCGGACGTGTGGACCGGTGAGCGCCGGCGTGGAGTGCAGCTCCACCTGCTGGGCGACGCGGTCACGACATGGAACGAGCGCTACGGACAGAGGGCCTGGGTGCGCCAGCTGGAAGGCACGATCGAGCGCCGCCACGAGGACCGGCTGATGGAGGTCATCGCGCGCCTCGACGGACGACCATTCCCGACGACCCCCGGGCTCGTCAGGCAGTGGGTCAACGGCCGGTTCCGCCGCTCGTCGTCGCTCGAGGCGATCTACTGCGCGGAGCTGGTCGCCACGACCTACCAGCACATGGGACTGCTCCCCCGCAGGCGACCGGCGAGCTGGTATGACCCCGGGCGGTTCTGGAGCGGCGACCGCATCGAGCTCGTCCCACCGTTCGCGCTCGCCGGCGAGATCCCGGTGCGCTGAGGTTTGCCGTCCGCGGCCTACGCTGAGCGGGTCTGATCGCTGCGCCAATGGGGCACGGCGACCGCGACGAGGCGAAGCTGTCGCTCGACCCTGCGCACGATCTCGTCCTCCACCTCAGGGCTGTCGGCCGGCATGTCGAGGATCTCTTCCGCGGTCGAGACCATCGTGTTCACGATCAGCCCAGCCATCATCTGCAGGTCCTCGGTGCTCCACGCGTTGAGGTAAGGGAACCGCGCGAGGTCGGTCGCGAGCTCGCTCGAGAACAACCGGATCTCGCTTCGGATCGCCTGCCGAAGCGCGCTCACGCCGCCGAACCGCTCGCGCGCGATGAAGCGGAAGTGAAGGCGGTGCTCGTGCACGTGGTGCACGAGGATCTCGACCGAGCTACGGATGACATGGTCGGGGTTCGTCTCGGACCGGGCCGCTCGGATCATCTGGCGGAGGGTCCGGAAAGACTCGTCCACGAGCGCCAGGCCGAGCTCCTCCATGCTCGTGAAGTGCCGGTAGAAGGCGGTCGGGACGACACCGGCCTGACGGCTGACCTCTCGCAGGCTCAGGCTGCCGAAGCTGTTGTGCTTGAGCAGCCCCAGCGCTGCCTGTAGCAGGTCCGCGCGTGTGCGTTGCTTGCGCTCGCGCCGGGATCCGGGGACGGATTCCGGTTGGGTGGGAGCACGGGCGTGCACGTTGCAAGTGTGACATAGCGCACCGACATCACGGGGTAACCGGGCGCGTTTTCGGGGTAGTCTGTGCACGGTTGTTCACTGAAACCGTGAAGTCATCCATGCCGCCCGTCGCAACCGCCCCACGCCTCTCGCCGACGCCTGTGCGCCGGCTCGGGCGCCGCGTGCTCGGCTCGGCGCTGCTAGAGGCACTCGCCGCGCCGCACGGCGTCGACCGCTACCTGGAGCTGATCCGCCCCGCGTGGTCGCTGCACGACGCGCGGGCCGAGGTCATCCAGGTCCGGCGCCAGACAGCCGACAGCGTCACGCTGACCATGCGCCCGAACGAGAACTGGAAGGGCTTCAGCACGGGACAGTTCGTCCGCCTCACGGTCGAGATCGACGGCGTGCGCCACACGCGCTGCTACTCCCCCGCCTGCTCCGAGCACATGCCCGACCGCATCGAGATCACCGTCAAGCGGCATCCCGAGGGCAAGGTGTCCGGCTTCCTCAATCGGTCGGCGAACCCCGGCATGGTGGTGGGACTGTCGGCAGCCGATGGCGACTTCGTCCTGCCGGCGCAGCGGCCCGAGCGCCTGCTGCTGATCAGCGGTGGCAGCGGCATCACGCCGGTGGTCTCGATGCTGCGGACGCTTTGCGACGAGGGACATGCCGGGGCCGTGACCTTCGTCCACTACGCGCAGACGCGCGATCGGGTCCCTTACCGTCGCGAGCTGAGCGGGATCGCAAGGCGTCATCCGAACGTGCGGGTCGCCCTTGCCTATACGCGCGAGGCCGGCGGCACCCTCACGGGCCACCTCAGCCGCGAGCACCTGCGAGCGGTCGCTCCAGAAGCCGCCCGCGCGCCGGCCTACGTCTGTGGCCCGCCCGGGCTGATCGAGTCTGCGCGGAGGATCTGGGCCGAGGACGGCATCGAGCAGCTGCTCCACATCGAAAGCTTCCTCCCTCCTTCCCTCGCCCTCCCGAACGACCGCGCCGAGGGAAGCGTGAGCTTCGCGCGCGCCCGCCGGCTGGTGCCGAATAGCGGCCGCGCCCTGCTCGAGCAGGCCGAGCAGGCCGGACTCAGCCCTCAGTTCGGCTGCCGCATGGGCATCTGCCACACCTGCACGTGCCGCAAGACGGCCGGCAGCGTCCGCAACCTCGTCAGCGGCGAGGTCTCGAGCGCAGACGAGGAGGAAATCCAGATATGCGTATCGGTCCCGGTCGGCGACGTCGAGCTGGACCTATGACAGAGAGGAGACTCCCATGAGCGCCACCATTCCCGAGCTCACTCCCGCGCAGATCGAGTCCTTCGGCGAGGAGCTCGACGCGATCCGCGAGCGGGTTGTCGCCGACCTCGGCGAGCGCGACGCCGGCTACATCCGCAAGGTGATCCGGGCCCAGCGCCGGCTCGAGGTCGCCGGCCGCGGGCTGATGTTCGCGGGGTTCCTGCCGCCCGCGTGGCTGGCCGGGGTGACGGCCCTGTCGCTGTCGAAGATCCTCGACAACATGGAGATCGGCCACAACGTCATGCACGGTCAGTACGACTGGATGAAGGATCCCGACCTGAGCGGCAAGGGCTTCGAGTGGGACACGGCGTGCCCGGCCGACCAGTGGCGCCACTCGCACAACTACATGCATCACACCCACACCAACATCGTCGGCAAGGACCGCGACATCGGCTACGGCGTGCTGCGCATGTCCGAGGACCAGCGGTGGCATCCGTACTACCTGGGTAACCCGCTCTACGCAGCCCTGCTCGCGACCTTCTTCCAGTACGGCGTCGCATTCCACGACCTCGAGCTGGAGCGGGTCACCGCCGGCAAGGCGAGCCTGACCGAGAAGCGGGACATGATTCGCGCGATCTGGGGCAAGGTCCGCCAGCAGTCGCTGAAGGACTATGTCCTGTTTCCGGTGCTGACCGGTCCATCGCTTCCGTTCACGCTGGCCGGCAACGCGACCGCGAACCTGACGCGCAACCTGTGGGCGTTCACGATCATCTTCTGCGGGCATTTCCCGGACGGCACGCAGGAGTTCACGGAGGAGGAGACGGCGCAGGAGACCCGCGGCCAGTGGTACCACCGCCAGCTCCTCGGCTCGGCCAACCTGACCGGCGGGAAGCTGTTCCACGTCCTGTCAGGCAACCTCAGCTTCCAGATCGAGCACCATCTCTTTCCCGACATCCCGGCCCACCGCTACGCCGAGATCTCGGTCGAGGTGCGCGAGGCCTGCGAGCGCTACGGCATCCCGTACAACAGCGGTCCGCTGCACAAGCAGTTCGGAAGCGTGGTGCGGAAGATCGTGAGGCTGGCCCTGCCGGACCACGGGGAGCGGCCCGCCGACGACGGTTTGGAGGCCACCCCGGAGCCTGCGCCAGAGCGAAAGAACCTCACACCGGCTCGAGTCTGAGATCCTTCCGGCGATGGCCCCGCTGGACAAGATCGAGACCCGCAAGGACACCCTGCAGGTGGCGATCGACTCCGGCGCCACACACGTCGGGCAGATCATGGGGATCGTGGTCGGAGCCGTGCGCGACGTCACGCGCGAGCTCGGGGACTGGGCGACCGACGTCTTCGAGATGCGGGATGCCGCGAAGCGCGCGGAAGCCGACGAGGGGATCGTCGATGGCGACGTCGCTAGAGAAGACTCACAGCGCCGATGAGGTGTTCGTCTTCTTCTCCAACAACCTCGGCTGCCTCGGCTCGCTGTTCGTGTCCGCCCTCGGAACGCTGATCCTGCTCATATTGCTGGACGTCATCTGACGCTGAACTCCCCACGGGGCTATAGCCCCAGCTGCTTGCCGATGATCTCCTTCATGATCCTGCGGTGAGGCACGCGCGATCACGGTAGGACACACGAGGCCGCTCTGCAAGCGGCCTCGCGGCGTTTCGCGCAAGGTGATTGTGTACGCCCATACCCGCGAGACGCCGGGCCCGTGTACCCGTTTCGTACCCGGCGACCGAGCGCATCGGCCAATGATCTCGCGCCCTCGCCGTTGCCCCGAAGAATTACAGAACAAACAGGG
>JBOGZM010000044.1:0-2370 GCA_050697255.1 Solirubrobacterales bacterium | reverse complement strand
GTGATGAAGCGGCCCGAGCCGCCGCGCCGCGCAGGCGGGGTCAGCCCGGGGCGCTCTCCCGGCCGGCCGGCGCCGGGGGGGGCCTCCGGGTCGAGGCCGGAGCCGCCGTGGG
Organism: Solirubrobacterales bacterium; assembly: GCA_050697255.1. Taxonomy (GTDB): domain Bacteria; phylum Actinomycetota; class Thermoleophilia; order Solirubrobacterales; family JBBDJG01; genus CAVSXO01. The sequence continues at coordinate 2,258 of JBOGZM010000044.1, read as the reverse complement.
TGTCGCCTTCCGGCGGCGTACCCGCCTCGCCCGCTTCCAGGGCCTGCTCACCGCCTGTGGGCACGTCCGCATCCTCGGCGCCCGCGGCCCCGTTCACAGGCATGGCGGCGTCACCCGACGACCCGGGGCCCTGGGGGTCGGGCACCGGGCTCAGCGTGTGGGTCGGTGTGTCAGTCCTCTCCGTCTGTTGCGCCACTTCTCATCGCCCCGAGCGGCGCCCGCATTCCGGTCCATATCCGGAAGCTCGCCGCTCCTTGGTGGACCAGGACGTCGAATCCGTCGATGCGGCGCAATCCACGTGCCAATGCGGCACGCATGAGCGGAGTGCGGTCATGACGGTAGACGAGATCCACCACGGTTAGCCGATCGTCCAGTTCATCGGCCGAAAGGGGAACCGCCTTGAAGAATTCGCCCCCCTCCCCCGGTTCGGGGCTTTCATCTGCGTGGCGCATGCCCAGCGAGGTGGCGTTCACGAGCAGGTCGATCGAGGCCATCGAAGGCTCCATGGCGCTATGCAGAGCGGTCTTGCCCGCCGCGTGAGCCAGATCGTCGACCAGCTCCTGGGCCCGCTCCGGGTGCCGGTTCCAGACGTCCACCCGCGCCGCGCCGGCACTCAGCAGGGCGTACACGACTGCGCGCGCGGCGCCCCCCGCGCCCAGCACGAGCGCGCTCATCCCTGCGGGGGCTTGCGGGACCCGCTCGCGCAGCGCGGTTACGAACCCCTCGACGTCCGTGTTGTCTGCCCGCACGCGCCCACCCGCGAAGGTCAGCGTGTTCGCGGCGCCCACCGCGCGAGCGACATCCGTCAGCTCGTGGGCGGCCTCGAGCGCGCGCAGCTTGTGCGGGATCGTCACGTTGGCGCCCACGAACCCCTGCTCGGGGAGGGACCGCAGCACCTCGGCGAACCGCTCGGGGGCGACGTCCACGGCGTCGTAGCGCCAGTCGAGGCCGAGCTCGCGAAAGGCCGCGTTGTGCATCGCGGGCGAGCGGCTGTGCCCGACGGGGTGCCCGAGCAGTGCGACGCGCGTCGTCACGAAGGCACAGGGTGTAGGCGGTTTCGAGCATGCATATCGTGCTCGATACAGCCCACGTCGGCAGAGCCGGCCTCGGTCAGCATGACGTGGGCGACTTTCCGCCCGCGGCCTCGCGCGCTTCGTTGTAACGCTCCTGGTCGCGGGCGAACGCCTCGTCCGTGGACGAGAAGGCGTGCTCTCCGCACGTGCCGGGCTTGACGACGTAGTAGAGGTAGTCCACTCGCGCGGGCCGGGCCGCGGCCTGCAACGAGGCGAGCCCGGGATTGCCGATCGGCCCGGGCGGCAGCCCGGCGCGGTTGCGCGTGTTGTACCCGGAGTCGATCGCCAGCTCGCTCTGCGTCAGCGGCCGGCTCCAGTTGCCCGTCGCGTACCGGATCGTGGCGTCGATCCCGAGCGGCTGCCCCGCCTTGAGGCGGTTGTAGATCACGGCCGCCACCAGCCTGCGCTCGCGAGCCACCTGCACCTCGCGCTCGATCATCGAGGCGATCGTGACCACGTCGTGGACCGTCAGGTTCTTGCTGCGCGCGTAGGACAGGCCCACGCGCGAGATGTTCTGCTCGAAGGCGGTGACCTGGCGGCGGACCAGCCCGCCCGCCCGGGCGCCGCCGCGCAGCTCGTAGGTGGCCGGGAACAGGAACCCCTCCAGGCTCTCAGCGCCGTGCGGCACACCGTACCCGCGCCCGTCGATCAGCGACGTGTGGGCGCTCGCGCGGAGGTAGTCCCCGCTCACGCCGGCGCGCCCGACCAGGGACGTGATCTCGCGCCGGCTGAGGCCCTCGGGGATCGTGACGCGCACGATCTGCTGGGAGGGCCCGGCGGTCAGGTGGTCGAGGACGTCCGCATACGACATGTCTTCCCTGAGCTCGTAGGTCCCCGGCTTCAGGTCGCCACGGTCGCCCGCGAGCGTGGCGCGCAGCTCGAACAGAGCGGAGCTCGACACCACCCCGTGCCTGTCCAGCAGGGCGGCGATGTCCCCCACGCCCGCCTCCCCGGGAATCACCACCCGCACCGAATCGCCTCCGTTGGAGGCAAACGGCTGGAACACCGCCACCAGCGCGGCCAGCGCCATCAGCGCGAGCGACGCCATCGCCACCCCCCGGGAGCCGCGGAAGCTCACGCGTGCGCCTCCAGCCAGCTCTCCAGCAGGTGCGCGGCGGCGCGGGAGTCCTCGGCATGGCGGCCCGGGGTTGCCTGCGCCATCCGGGTCGTGAAACGCTCGTCCCA
>JBOGZM010000043.1:0-3273 GCA_050697255.1 Solirubrobacterales bacterium | reverse complement strand
CCCCCGCGTCGCGCGCCCGCGCGAGGCCGACCGCGCCGGCGACGCGCGCCCGCTCGGGAGTGAACTCAGCGCGCTTCCCGAGGCCGACCGCGATCGCGCGCGCAGGCGCGCTCTCCCCGTCGGGGTGCAGGACGGCGACCTTCTTGAAGGAGCCCTTCGCCTCGCCGGTCTCGATCAGGCGCGCGAGCCGCCCGCCCAGCGCCTGGTCGAGGTCGGCCGGTGCGTCATCCCCCTCGAAGAGGCCGAAGCAGAGCGTGTCGGCCTGTGTCTCGGCCGGCGATCCCTGGCGGAAGGAGGCGCGCATCGGCGGCCAGTATAGGGCGGCGTGTAGCCTTTGAACGGGCCCGAAGGGCTGAGCAAACCCAACGGAATCGAGGTTCGGACAGATGCCACAGACCGTGATCCTGGGCGCCGCGCGCACTCCCTTCGGCAAGATGGGCGGCGCGCTCGCTAGCTTCGACGCGACCGACCTGGGCGGCACCGCGATCGCCGCTGCGCTCGAGCGCTCCGGCGTCGAGCCCGAGCAGGTCGAGAAGGTCGTGATGGGCCAGGTGCTCCAGGCCGGTCAGGGCCAGATCCCCTCCCGCCAGGCCCAGATCAAGGGCGGCATCCCCAGGGCGGTGCCCTCCGAGACCGTCAACAAGGTGTGCGCGTCGGGGATCCGCGCGGTCGGGCTGATCGACGCGGCCGTGCGGGCCGGAGACCTGCAGACCGGCGTCGCGGGCGGGATGGAGAGCATGTCCGGCGCCCCGTACCTGCTGCCGAACGCGCGCTTCGGGTTCCGCATGGGCGACGCGAAGGCGATCGACGCGATGATCCACGACGGCCTCACGAACCCGTTCAGCGGCAAGCACATGATGGAGGAGGCGAGCGAGGTCGCGACGGAGCTGGAGCTGACCCGCCCGGACATGGACCGCTGGGCGCTGCGCAGCCACGAGCTGGCGCTGGCGGCCACGGACGAGGGGCGCCTGCCCGAGGAGATCGTGCCCGTCACCGTCAAGTCCAAGAAGGGCGAGTCCACCGTCGAGGTGGACGAGGCGCCGCGGCGTGAGACGTCACTCGAGGCGCTCGCGAAGCTGCCGCCGATGTTCGTCAAGGACGGCTCGCACACAGCCGGGAACGCGCCCGGCGTGAACGACGGCGCGGGCGCCCTCGTGCTGGCGTCGGACGAATGGGCCAAGGGCGACGGGCACGAGGTGCTGGCACGCATCGTCGCCAGCGCCGAGGTGGCGGACGACTTCGCCTACCTGGCGCGCACGCCGGCGAAGGCCGCGCAGCTTGCGCTGCAGAAAGCCGGCATGAAGCCCGCCGACATCGACCTGTGGGAGATCAACGAGGCCTTCGCGTCGGTGGCGATCAACTCCGTGCGGACGCTGGGCATCGAGGACGCCAAGGTGAACGTGAACGGCGGCGCGATCGCGCTCGGTCACCCGATCGGCGCCTCCGGCGCCCGCATCCTGATGACGCTCGTGTACGAGCTGCGCCGTCGCGGCGGCGGCATCGGATGCGCGGCCATCTGCTCGGGCGGCGGTCAGGGCGACGCAGTGATCGTCGAGGTCAACGGCGGTTAGGCGCGCTCCCAGCGCTTCCAATGGAGCGTTCTGACGCCAGCTCGCGCTCACCGCGTGCGCGGCGCGCACGACCCGGTCGGTTCTTCCTCACCGTCCTGGCTTTTCCCGACACCGTGAGGAAAAGTCAGGACGACGCGGAATTTCCAGCCCCGTCACTCGAGAATGCCCCGACGCTCGATGCGTGAGCGGGGGCGCGCCCACCCGTATACGGTCCTAGACGTCTTCACCGATCGGCCGCTGGCCGGGAACGCACTCGCGGTCGTCCACGACGCCGACCACGTGAGCGACGAGACGATGGCGGCGTTCGCCCGCGAGACCCGCCTGGCTGAGACCACCTTCGTGCAGACGGCGACAGAGGACGGGGCCGACTACCGCAACCGGATCTGGACCGTGGCCGCCGAGGTCCCGTTTGCCGGGCATCCCTCGCTCGGGACGGCGGTCGCGGTCGCTGAAGCGCGTGGCAAGTCGGACGCGTTGTACGTGCAGCAGACCGGCGCCGGGATGCAGCCGATCGAGGCCCGCCGCTCCGGCGATGTCTGGAGGGCGTCGATGCTCCAGGACCCCGCGACCTTCGGCGCCGAGGTCGATCCACGCCACGTGATGGCCGCAGCCGGGTTGGTTCCGGCGGACGCCCATCGCGACCATCCACCGCAGACCGTCTCGACGGGACTGCCGACACTGGTCGCGCTCGTGAGCCGGGAGGCGGCAATCGCGAGCGCCGTCCCCGACTTCGCCCTTGTTGAGGCGCTGCTCGCGAGCTGCGGGGCCGTCAACCTCTATCTGGCGTGGTACGACGGCAACCGCGGTGCGCGAGCGCGCATGTTCACGCAGCTCGTCGAGGGCGGGGAGGACCCCGCCACCGGTTCCGCCGCCGGGCCGCTCTGCGCGTACCTGCACGCCCGCGGCATCACGCCACGCGTCGAGATCTCGCAGGGAATGGAGATCGGGCGGCCCAGCACGCTGCTGGCCGAGGTCGCGGGCGACCGCGTGCGGGTCAGCGGCGGCGTCGTGGTGGTGATCCGTGGAGAGGTGACCCTGTGACCGGCGCCGCCTTCTTCGACCTCGACCGCACGCTGATGGCCGGCTCGAGCGCGTACCACTTCGGCCGCGCGATGTACAAGGCGGGTCAGATGTCCCGGCGCCAGATCGCGCGTGACGCAGTGGATCAGATCCGCTTCCGCCTGAAGGGAGCCAGCGACGCCGCCGTCAACGTGCTGCTCGACCGCGTGCTGGCCGGGATCAAGGGGCAGCGCGTCGCCGACCTGCGGCGCATGACGCCGGACGTGCTGGCCGGGATCCTCCCCCGCGTCTATCCCCAGATGCTGGCGGTGGTGCGCCAGCACCAGGACGCCGGACGTCCCTGCTACATCGCCACCGCCGCCTCGCAGCCGGCGGCCGAGATCCTCGCCACGGCGCTGGTGATGGAGGGTGCCATGGGGACGTGCTGGGAGGTGGAGGACGGCGTCTACACCGGCCGCCTCGACGGCCCGTTCGCCTACGGCGAGGGCAAGGCGCAACGGCTACGCGCGTTCGCCGCCGAACGGGACATCGACCTCGCTCAGTCGTGGGCGTACTCCGACGCGGCCTCGGACTTGCCGATGCTCGAGGCTGTCGGTCACCCCGTGGCCGTCAATCCCGACGCGGAGCTCGCGGAGGTGGCAAAGCGCGAGGGGTGGGAGGTGCTGCGCTTCGAGAAGCTGGG
>JBOGZM010000042.1:0-1970 GCA_050697255.1 Solirubrobacterales bacterium | reverse complement strand
CGCTACGACCTGATGGAGATCCGCCGGCTGCCCGAGGGCGACGAGAGCATCGGCGCGCTCGCGGCGGCGGCGCGGGCGGCGGGTCGATGGAGCATCGTGGAGCCCGACATCACGTCGCCGATCGTGGACACGACCGGCACGCTGGACCAATACAGGGCCGCAACGAGGTCGAAGTGGCACAAGAACCTGCGCCGGCTGTACCGCAAGCTCGAGCGCGACCACGGCGCGCGGCTACGGCTCGTCGAGCCGCCGGCCGAGCTCGAGTCCGAGCTGGCCGAGGGCTTCGAGGTCGAGTCGAGCGGCTGGAAGCGCGCGGCCGGCTCGGCCATCCTCTCGCGGCCGGAGAACGAGGCCTACTACCGCAGCCTCGCGCGGCGGTTCCACGACCGCGGCGAGCTGCGGCTGTCCTCGATCTCCGTCGCCGGCCGCATGATCGCGTGGGACTTCGGCATCCTGCGCGCGAACCGCCTCTACAGCCCCAAGAGCGGCTACCTGGAGGAGTTCAGGCAGCTCGCCCCCGGGCTGGTGCTGGAGCTGGCCACGATCGAGCGCTGCTTCGAGCTCGACATCGAGGCGCACGAGCTGCTGGGCGCCGACGAGGCGTACAAGCTTCGCTTCTCGACCAGCGCCCGCCGCCATCGGTACTTCCGTGCCTATCGCCGCCGTCCCGCCCAGGCGCTCCGCTACGCGTGGCGGCGCTACGTGCCCGCCGGGGCCCGCGCGCGCCTGAGACGCCGCGGTTAGACCGGCTCCGAACGCAACAGGCCACGCGCGCCCACGGTGACCGACCGGCGCCCGCGCAGCAGCTCGAGCAGCTCCGCGCCCACCAGGTCCCGGCGCCAGCCGGCCAGCACCGGCACGCGGGGCTCGTCCCGACCCGCCAGCACCGAGGTCACCACCTCGAGCAGCTCCGCCCGCGCCGCGATCAGCCCATAGGCCAGCTCCGCCTCGTGCGCCCGGGCCCGCAGCAGCGACTCGGCCAGCGCCACGAGCGCGCCCGCCTCGTCGGGAGGAACGTCCGGCCGCACGCGGTCGAGCTTCACGGCGGGCGCCTCGCGGCCGCGCCGCACGGCGTCCAGGATGTCTGGGCCCAGGCGCCGGAGCGAGGACCCCTTCACTCCTCTGATGTCCCCCAGCTGGCCCAGCTTCGTGGGCTGGCGACGGGCGACCTCGACGATCGCCGGGTCGGGCAGGATCCACCGCACGTGGCGGTCCTCCGCCTCGGCGATGCGCTCGCGCCAGCGGGTCAGCTCGAGCGCCACGGCCGCGGCCTGCTCGTTGAGATCAGTCACCCGCGGCAGCCGCCGGAAGATCTCATCCGGGTCCCGCTCGTCGCTCGCCTGCTCCAGTGGGCGCGACTCCTCTCGGGCCCACTCGAGCCGGCCGCGCTCCTCGAGCCTTCCGCGGAGGGCGCCGGCGAGCGGCAGCAGGTGCTCGACGTCCGCGCGTGCGTAGGCGACCTGCTCCGCGGTCAGCGGCCGCCGGTCCCAGCGCGTGAACGTCGCCGACTTCGAGACCGGGATGCGCAGGAACTGCCCCAGCAGCACCTCGTAGCTGGGCTGGACGCTCGCGCCGACGAAGGCGGCCGCGATCTGGGTGTCGAACAGGTTGCGCGACTCCACGCCCCACACGCGCCGCACCAGGGGAATGTCCTGGCGCCCGGCGTGCAGCACGACCTCCACCGCGGGATCGGCGAGCACGGGACCGATCGGGCCCGGTCCCTCGCCCGCGAGCGCGTCGACGACGGCGATCTCGGGGCCGTCCTCACCCTCGACGACGAGCTGCACGAGGCACAGCAGCGCCCGGTAGCGGCCCTCCGAGACGAACTCGGTGTCGAGCCCGATGCGGCCGCGCGAGCGCGCGCGCTCGGCGAGCCCGGCGAGGGCGGCCGCATCCGCGCTGCTCACGCGAGCTCCGCGTGCCGGAAGCAGGAGGTGACGTGGTCGTTGACCATTCCCACGGCCTGCATC
>JBOGZM010000041.1:0-4945 GCA_050697255.1 Solirubrobacterales bacterium | reverse complement strand
CGGCTGAGGACTGGCGCACTGCTACGCGAGCATCGCGCGGTCTATCGCGTGGGGCACCGGGCGCCAAGCCTCGAGGCCCGATACCTGGCTGCGGTCCGGGCGTGTGGCGACCGGGCCTTCCTGAGCGGGCAGGCGGCCGGCCACCTGCTGGGGCTCCTCAATGGTCCGGCGCCGGCGCCGGAGGTGACGGCGCCCACCGAGCGTCGGATCGCAGGTGTCAAGACTCGGCGCTTGCGTCGCCTCAACTCCAAAGACGTGACGATGTGGCGGAAGATTCCGGTGACGACAGCCGCCCGGACGCTCGTGGACCTTGCTGCTTCACTGGCGACCGGCGACCTCGCGCGTGCGTGCCATGAGGCCGGCGTCCGTCACGGCACGACGCCTGCCATGGTCGAGGCCGTCCTCGCACGACGGCCCAACAGCCGAGGCGCGGCGAAGCTCCGCGAGATCCTGCGCGGAGACGTTCGCATCACGCTCAGTAAGCTCGAATCACGCTTCCTCGAGACGCTGCGGGCGGCGCGACTCGTCCTCCCCGAGACCAACCGCCCCGCCGGGGGGCGGCGCGTGGACTGCCGCTGGCCCGAACAGCGCCTGACAGTCGAACTGGACAGCTACCGCTACCACCACTCGCGGTATGCCTGGGAGCAGGACCGCCGGCGCGAGCGCGAGGCCCGGGCCCGAGGCGACGAGTTCCGCCGCTACACCTACGGCGACGTATTCGAGCATCCAGGTCTCATGCTTCGCGAGCTGCGAGCACTTCTCCCTTTGGTGGACCGCCGCCGCGGTGGCAGCGCCGCGGCTGGTCGCTAATCGGCGTCAGGTGCCAGAGCGGCGACAGCGGATGCGAGGCTCGACGCCTGCCCGGCCGGCGCCGCGATCACCTCGAACGTCTTCCCGGGTGCTTCCGGGAGAAAGACCAATTGCGTGCAAACGTCGGCGAGGTCTGCCCGCGAGATCCGGCCTTCGGCCGTATCGCCCTGCGACACGGCCAGCGGCTCACCGCCACCTCCGTCCGTGAGCCAGCCGGGCCGGACGATGCAATAGGGAACTCGAGAGCTGCGGATCGCCTCTTCAGCCCTCGCCTTCCATCCCAGGCTCGTCGGCTCCACATCTTGGTAATGCTCCGGGCGGCTGGCGTGGATAGTGGAGACGAAGACGACCCGCTCGACGTCCGCTGCGGCCGCCTGCTGGATGAGGTTGCAGGTGCCGAAGTAGTCGACTGTCTCGGCTTCATTGCCACGCTCCGGGCTGCTGCAGGTGGCGATGATCACGGCGCGCACGCCGGCGATCGGCTCCGTCAGTGTCTCACTGTGGCGAACGTCTCCGACGAACTGCGGAACCTCCGACGGCAGGACCTCGCGGCCCCTGACCGCATCTCGGACCAGGGCGCGGACGGAAATGCCGTGCTCGACCAGGCGACCGACGATCAGGCGGCCGGTCCGGCCGGTTGCTCCGACGACCAGGACAGGACCTTCGGACATTTCCCGGCCTCACGAACCGCGCGACCGCGCCCGCTCGCTGCGCCATCGGTGCGCGTCGTCGAGCGCCTCCGCTGTCACCTTGCTCACGAGCACCTCCCCGCCACTCACCGCCGTGCGCGTCAACTCGAACTCACCGAGGTTCTCGCGCACGTAGTCGGCAGCAAGTTCGTTGGATCCGTCCGCGGACGCCTTGTCGTGGAAGATGCTGATCGTCTCCACCGTCGCGTCCCCCGTATCGACCGCGAAGTACCCCACGAAGCCGGGTTCCTGACCGATGGCGGGAGCGAACTCCTGGTCGACGCGCTGCATGAGCGAATCGATCGAGCCCGCACCCATCGTGTAGTGGCGCACGCTTACATACATCGTCTCCCTCCTCTCGGTGTAAGACAGGCTACTCCCGGCGCGACAGCGACCGCGACCAGCGGTAGGAACGCCTCGACCGCCTCGATCACCCGCTGACGGTTGTCCTCCGTGGAACCCATCCAGTCGCCGTTGCGGCGTGGTCTCAAACTACCGGGCTCCTCCCCCGCAGTGCTAGCCCTGACACCTATGTAAGGATTGTGTGCTAAGCTTGACAGCGCTGTAAGAGGAATCCCCACCGAAGGAGAACTCCCATGGCCGCCCTCGCACTCCTCACCTCCGCGCAGTTCATGATCATCCTCGACGTCACCGTGGTGAACCTCGCGCTGCCGTCGATCCAGTCCGATCTGGGGTTCGCGAGCAAGGACCTCCAGTGGGTCGTAACCGCCTACACGCTCGCCTTCGGCGGGCTGCTGCTGCTCGGCGGGCGCGTGGCCGACCTGCTCGGCCGGCGGCGGATGTTCCTCGCCGGGCTGGGCGTGTTCACCGCAGCCTCGCTCGGCAGCGCGCTCGCCTGGTCGCCGGAGGCGCTGCTCGCGACGCGGGCGCTCCAGGGCGTCGGCGCCGCGATGCTGTCTCCCGCGGCGCTCTCCGTGATCAGCACCATCTTTCCCGAGGGCGCCGAGCGCAACCGCGCGCTCGCGATCTGGGCGGCGGTGGCCGCGAGCGGCGGAGCTGTCGGCGTGCTGGTCGGCGGCGCGCTCACCGAGGCGTTCGGGTGGGAGTCGATCTTCATCATCAACGTGCCGGTCGGGATCGCCGTGGCAATCGCGGCGTGGCGCGTGCTGCCGGCGGCGCCCGGCGTCCGTAGGCGCCTCGACGCGGCCGGCGCGCTGGTCGCGACGGCGAGCCTCGTGGCGTTGATCTACGGCCTCGTGGACGCCGACTCCGCGGGCTGGGGCTCGCCGCAGACGCTCGGCCTGTTCGCCCTTGCCGCGGCCGGCCTCGCCACGTTCGTCGCGATCGAGACCCGGATACGGGAACCGCTCGTGGACCTGTCCATATTCCGGCAGCGACCGACGGTCACGGCGCTCGTATTGCTGATCGCCGGGATCGGCACCCTCTTCTCGGGCTTCTTCTTCTCCTCGCTGTATCTCCAGCAGGTGCTGGGCCACTCGGCGCTGCGCACCGGACTGGAGTTCCTCCCGGTCGCGCTCGCGATCGGCCTCGCCGCACACGCCGGCGGGCACCTGATCGCGCGCGTCGGCGCCAAGCCGGTGATCGCCGCCGGGATGTCGCTGGGCGCCACGGGGGCACTGCTGCTCAGCGGGCTCTCGGCGGACGGCGGCTACGCCACCGACGTCCTGCCCGGCCTGCTCGTGCTGGGCCTGGGGGCCGGGCTCTCGGTCTCTGGCGTGATGATCACTGCCATGTCCGGCGCCGGTGAGGAGAACGCGGGGCTCGTCTCGGGGCTCACGACGACCGCCCACGAGCTCGGCATCGCGCTCGTGCTCGCGGTGCTCTCGACCATCGCGACGAGCCAGATCGGGGGCGGCGCCCTCCAGACCGCGGCGGCTGCCGACCCGGCCCTTCTGACGGCGGGCTTCGCTGACGCCTTCCGGGCCGCGGCCGTGATCGCACTCGCCGCCGCGCTGGTGGCGGTGGTGGCGCTGCGCCGCGACGACGTGGCGCCCGGCGCGGTGCCGGCCTTCGCGGGACACTAGGGCCATGCCGCGCAGCGTCACGAGATCTCGCCGCGCCGACGCCGAACGGAGCATCACGGCGATCCTCGATGCGGCCGTCGAGGTCCTGAGCGAGCGGCCGGAGGCGAGCATGGAGGAGATCGCCGGCGCTGCCGGCGTGTCCCGGCAGACGGTCTACGCCCACTACAGCTCGCGGGAGGCGCTCCTCGATGCCGTGTCCGAGCGCGCGCTTTCCGAGGCGGTGGCCGCGATCGACGCCGCCGAGCCGCAGCAGGGGCCGCCCGCCGACGCGCTCGAGCGGCTGGTCGCCGCAAGCTGGCGCACGGTCTCGCGCCACGCCCGCCTGCTCGACAGCCTGCACGCGCTGCGCAGCGCCGAGGAGCTCCATGCCTTCCACGCTCCGATCCTGGAGCGGCTGGAGCGGCTGATCCGCCGCGGCCGGCGCGCAGGCGTCTTCGACCGGCAGCAGCCGACGGGGTGGCTGCTCTCAACGGTGCTCAGCCTCTCCCATGCCGCCGCCGCGGAGGTGCGCGCCGGCCGGATGACTCCTGAGGACGCCGGCCGGGCGCTGCGGCGTTCGGTCCTGCGCGTCTTCGGCGCCGAGGCCTGACGTGGCTCGCATTCCCGCCGACCGGTAGCCTCACCGGCATATGAGGGAGATCGTCCCCGACGTGCAGATGTGGAGCGTCCCCGTGCCCGACAAGGGCTACGCGTTCAACGGCTACGCGGTCGCCACGGAGGACGGCACGGTGCTGATCGATCCGCCAGAGCCGGTCGAGGAGGGGTGGGGTGCGGTCGACATGCTGGAGCCGTTCGCCGGCGTCTGGATCACGAACCGCAACCACAGCCGCGCCGCGGCCACCTTCCGCGAGCGCTACGGCGTCAGCGTGTGGGCCCACGAGGCGGACGCCGAGCGGCTCGAGGCCGGCGCCGACGAGACCGTGCGCGGCGACGAGCGCCTCCCCGGCGACATCCAGCTGATCCACGTGCCGGGCAAGTCACCGGGCGAGATCGCCTTCCACCTGCCGCGCAGCCGCGCGCTCGTGGTCGGCGACGTGGTGATCGGCGTCCCGGCGGGAGAGCTCTCGACCTATCCCGACAAGGTGATCGACGACATGGACCAGCTCCATCGCTCGGCCGCCCACCTGCTCGGGTACGACTTCGACGCGCTCCTGCTGTGCGACGGCGAGCCGCTCCCGGCGGGCGGTAAGCATAAGCTCCAGGAGTTCGTCACGAACGCGGCCGGCTGAACGTCCGGTTCGTTCAAGACGGCCCGGCGGCGGTCGTGGCAGACTGCGCGGCATGCGACAGCGAGTCGGCCTGATCACCCTCGGCGTGCGCGACCTCGCCCGCGCGCGCCGGTTCTACGAGGCCCTGGGCTGGACCAGCGGCGCCGGGCCCGACGACGACGTCGTGTTCTTCCAGGCCGGGGACATGGTGGTGGCGCTCTGGGACCGCGCC
>JBOGZM010000040.1:0-7573 GCA_050697255.1 Solirubrobacterales bacterium | reverse complement strand
GGGTCGAACTGGGTGCCCGCGCAGCGGCGCAGCTCGTTCAGTGCCTCGCTCGAGTCGAGGCTCCGCCGGTACGGCTTCTTCGACACCATCGCGTCGAATGCGTCGCACACTGCGATGATGCGCGCACCGAGTGGGATCGCGTCACCGGGCAGCCGATCCGGATAGCCGTCCCCGTCCCACCGCTCGTGGCTGGAGCGCACGAGCCGCGCGACCGGCACCATCGCCGGCGCCGCGGAGAGGATCCGTTCCCCGATCAGCGTGTGCTTGCGGATCAACTCCAGCTCGACGGCGGTGAGCGAGCCGCGCTTGCGCAGCACGCGCTCGGGGATCGCGATCTTTCCCACGTCGTGTAGCTCGGCCGCGCGTGCGATGACGTCGAGCTCCTCGCCCTCGACGCCGGCGTGCCGGGCGAGCAGCACCGCGAGGCTGGCGACGCTGCGCAGGTGCTCGTCGAGGTCGGGCTCGCGCTCGCGCAGGATGCGCAGCAGCACGCTGCGAGTCTGGCGCTCGGCCGAGTGCGACCGCAGCCGCTTCTGGCCGTACATGCGCCGGTCTGCCAGCAGCAGCGCGGTCGAGGGATCGTCGGCCTCCTCGGGGAGGAGCACCGACCCGCTGGAGCTGGAGATCGAAAACGCCCTTCCGGCCTCTGACAGTGCGGCGGAGCCGACCGCCACGACGCCGTCGCCGCTCGGCCCGTCGATCGGGGCGAGCACGCAGAACTCGTCGCCCCCCAGCCGGTAGGCGGACCCGGACGGCTGCACCGAGGCCGCGAGGTTCTCGCCCAGGCGGCGCAGCAACGCGTCGCCGGCGGGGTGGCCGAAGCTGTCGTTGTAGGCCTTGAACCCATCCAGGTCGAACAGCGAGAAGGCGTGGGGCCGACCGGCCTCGATCGCCGCCTCCATGTCGAGCATCAGCCGGCGGCGGTTGCCGAGCCCGGTCACTGGGTCGGACTGGGACTCGCGCCTGGTCACTGCCAGCAGCGTGAGGTGGTCGGAGAACAGGAGCGCCATGCGCACTATCACCACTCCCAGCGTCGCGGTCGCGAATCCGGCGGTGAACCGGTTCACGGGCGCGAACTGGTTGTACACCTGAAGGCCGACTGCCACGGCCGCGAATAGAGAGGGGATGGCGAGCAGCCGGCGCCCCTCGAGCCGCAACGCGCGGGAGCGGGTGGGCGGAATCCACGCGGCGAGCGCCAGGAGCAGCGCGGACAGGAGCCACAGCGAGTCGACCGGCGAGTGCTCCAGGGCGCCGCCGGTGACGTCGCGATACAGGTAGATCCCGTTCGCGATCGCGTTCACTCCCAACCCGAGCGCGATCAGGACCAGGCCTCGCCCGGGACGCCATCCCGTGAGCGCGACCGCCCCGATCACGAAGCCGACCAGCAGCAGGTCGCCGAGCGGGTAGGCGACATTCGTGGCCACCGCTTCGACGTCTCCGTGCGTGGCGCGCTCGATCGCGGGGTAGAGGATGGCCGCACCCACCGCGGCGATCGCCAGCGCGCCGATCGCCCCGTCGAGCCAGAGGCTGGCGTGGAAGCGGGGCACGCGCGCCCGCACCAGCAGCACGATCCCGGCGTAGATCATCGGGAAGAGGAGCAGGCGGGCGGCGTCCGCGAGGGACGGGTACGCGATCTCCTGCTGGTCGGAGAGGTGGAAGGCCCAGTAGGCGTCGCCGACCGTCCACGCGCCGATGCCGGATCCGATCAGGATCCATGCCGCGCGCTCGTGCCGCGCGCTCACGCCGCGTGCGATGCACATCAGCGCGGAGGCGACCAGCACCAGCGCGTAGAGCCAGTCGTCGACGAACGCGTGCGCAGCGGCGCCACCAGCGTCGAACACCGTGTGGGCGACGTGGAGCAGCAGCGCTGCAAGCGCCGTGTAGAGCAGCAGGCGCACCGCCCGCGGCATGGGGCTGTTCAAACCGGCGAGCACGGTTCCCTCGGTCTGCAGATATCGACGCCGCCGGAGCGGCGCTTGAGAAAAACCCCCGGCTCTAAGCGACTTGCGTCGTCAGAGGGCGAGCCCCAGCGGCTGCTCGAGCAGGGCGCGCACCCGGCCCAGGAACTGCGCGCCGTCGGCGCCGTAGAGGATCCGGTGGTCGCACGCGAGCGTGACCCCCATCATGTCGCGCACGGCGACACGGCGCGTGTCGGGGTCGACGACCGCCTGCGGCTCGAGTGCCCCAACCGCGAGGATGGCGGCCTGCGGCGGGTTGATGACGGCGGAGAAGTTCGAGATGCCGAACATGCCGAGATTCGACACCGTGAACGTCCCGCCCGACAGCTCCGGGGGAGTGATCTCTCCCTCCCGCACCCTCTCCGCAAGCTCCCTCGAGCGAGCGGCGATCTCGCCCAGCGACTTCGAGTCGGCGTCGAAGAGCGTGGGCACGACGAGCGCATCCTGGGCCGCCACCGCGACGCCCACGTTCACGCGTGAGTACAGCTCCAGACGCCCGTCGCGGTAGGAGCCGTTCGCGCGCGGAAAGTCACGCAGTGCGCGGGCGCAGGCCTTGATCACCATGTCGTTGAAGGTCGGCACAGGTTGACCGTCGGCGGCGATCTCCTTCAGCCGCGCACGGAGCTTGACCGCCTCCGACATGTCGATCTCCATCGAGAGGTAGAAGTGCGGGACCGTGGCCTTCGACTCCGCCATGCGGCGCGCGATCGTCGCCTGCATGCGGGTGAGCTCGATCACGTGAACCTCGCCCTTGGCCGTCTCCGGGGCCGGTGCGCGCCCGGCTCGCGGAGCAGCTTCCGTTGCGGGTGCGGGGCGCGGCGGGGCCTGCGTACTGCCCGCCGCAGCCTCGACATCTGCCTTGACGATCCGCCCCCCGGGCCCCGACCCCTCGAGCCTCTCCAGCTCGACGTTCAGCTCGCGCGCCATCCGGCGTGCCACGGGCGACGCCTTCACGCGGCCGTCGACATCGGCCGACGGAGCCGGCGCCGGACGCCTTTGCGTGGCCGCCCTGGCCGGCGCCGGCTGCTGCTCCGGCGCGGGAGCCGGCTGTGAGCGCTCCGCCTGCGATCCGTCCGCCGGCTTGCCGACGGACGGCCCTTTCTCCCCCGGCTCGCCGAGGCGGGCGATTGGCTCTCCGATCGGAAGCGTGGAGCCCTCGTCGGCCAGGATCTCGAGCAGCGTGCCCTCGTCGGTCGCCTCATAAGTCATGTTCGCCTTGTCGGTCTCGATCTCGACCAGCTCGTCGCCGCGCTTCACCTCGTCGCCGACCGACTTCAGCCAGCGCAGCACGGTGCCCTCCTCCATGGAGTCCGAAAGGCGGGGCATCACGACGTCGACGGCCATCAGATGACTGATTCCATCATCTACTCAGACGTCCCGGAACGTCGCCAGGGCAGCTTTGACGACGTGCTCCTCGTGTGGCATCGCGGCCTGCTCGAGCGCCTTCGAATACGGCATCGGCACGTCCGCGCCGGTCACTCGCTGGATCGGGGAGTCGAGGTAGTCGAAGGCCTGCTCCTGGACCAGCGCCGCGAGGTTGGCCCCCACGCCTCCGTGCGGCCAACCCTCCTCGACCACCACGCAGCGGTTGGTCTTCCGCACGGATTCGATGATCGTGTCCAGGTCAAGCGGGCGGAGCGTGCGCGGGTCGATCACCTCGGCCTCGATCTCGTGCTGCGAGGCGAGCGTCTCGGCCGCTCGCTGCGCCGTGATCGCCATGCGGGACACGCCGACGATCGTCACGTCGCTCCCCTCACGGCGGATCGCCGCCTCGCCGAAGCGCAGCGGCGGGCCGTCGTCGGGCACCTCCCCGCGCATTCCGTACAGGCTCTCGTGCTCGATGTAGATCACGGGGTTGTCGTCACGGATCGCGGACTTCAGCAGGCCCTTCGCGTCGGCGGGGGTCGACGGCACGGCGACCAGCAGTCCCGGCACGTGCAGGAAGATCGCCTCCATCGTGTGCGAGTGCGTCGGACCGAGCTGGTGACCGCCGCCCTGCGGGAACCTCACGACCAGCGGCACCCTGGCCTGGCCGCCGAACATGTAGTGGACGTGGGCCGCCGAGTTGATGATCTGGTCCATCGCGAGCAGGGCGAAGTTCACGGTCATGATCTCGACGATCGGGCGCAGGCCCGCCATCGCCGCGCCCACCCCCATGCCGACGATCGTGTTCTCCGAGATCGGCGTGTCGCGCACGCGCTGCTCGCCGAACTCCTCCAGCATCCCCTCGCTGACCTTGAAGGCGCCCTGGAACACGCCCACGTCCTCCCCCATCAGGAAGACCGACTCGTCCGCGCGCATCTCCTCCCGCATGGCCGCGTTCAGGGCCTCGCGGTAGCGCATCACGGCCATCACGAACCCTCGCCGGCCGGCCGGTCGGCGGTCCCCTCCTCTTGCGCGGAGTCCGCGTGGCCGCCCTGCTCGTCCTCCTGCGCGCGCCTGCGCCTCTGCACGTCGCCGGCGCCGGCGTACGCGGCGCCCGCCTCCGCCAGCTCCTGTGCGACACCACGCTTGCCGACCTCCGGCTCGTCCTCGCCCCGGTGCACCTCCGGGGTGCGCTCGTCGACGGAGTACCAGCCCTGCACCTGGTCGCCGAGCACGTACACGTTGTCGTACAGCGACTCGAGCGCCGGCTCCGGGCTCGCGTCGGCGAACTCGACCGCCCCGTCGACCACCTCGACCGCCCTGCGGTCGCGCTCCTCGAGCTCCTCCTCGGTGAGCAGGCCCGCGTCCTGGAGCACCTTCGCGTAGGCGAGGATCGGGTCGCGCTCGCGCCACTGCGCGACCTCCTCCTTGGTGCGGTAGACCTCGGGGTCGGCGGCCGAGTGGCCGCGGAAACGATAGGTGAGCGCCTCGACCAGCGTCGGCTGGCGCTCCTCCCGCGCGAGGCGCAGGTG
Source organism: Solirubrobacterales bacterium (assembly GCA_050697255.1). GTDB lineage: Bacteria > Actinomycetota > Thermoleophilia > Solirubrobacterales > JBBDJG01 > CAVSXO01. The sequence continues at coordinate 2,718 of JBOGZM010000040.1, read as the reverse complement.
CTCCGCCATCATCTCGCGCACGGCCAGCACGTCCATGCCGTCCACACGCTCGCCCGGGACGCCCAGGCACTCCGCCTTCTTGGAGAGGTCCGTGACGGCCGAGTGGCGATGGATCGCGGTGCCCATCCCGTACTGGTTGTTGACCACGAGGAACACGATCGGCAACTTCCACAGCGCCGCGAGGTTCATGGTCTCCCCGAAAGTGCCCTGGTTCGAGGCGCCGTCGCCGAACATGCACGCCGTCACGGAGTCCTCGCCCCTGTAGTCCGAGGCGAGCGCGAGCCCGGCGCCGAGCGGAAGGTTCCCACCCACGATCCCGTAGCCGCCCATGAACCGCCGCCCGGCGTCGAACAGGTGCATGGACCCGCCGCGCCCGCGGGAAGTCCCGGTCTCGCGGCCGAACAGCTCGGCCATCACCACCTTCGGGTCCGTGCCGCGGGCGAGGGCCTGGCCGTGCTCGCGGTAGGTCGAGATCAGGTAGTCGTCGTCCCGCATCGCCGAGACCGTGCCGGCGATCGTCGCCTCCTCGCCGACGGCGAGGTGCAGGAAGCCACCGACCTTGGCCTTCATGTACATCTCCTGCGCACGCTCCTCGAAGTGGCGGATCAGGAGCATCTTGTCGAGCAGCTCGAGCGCCGACTTCTCGTCCGGCAGCTTCGCGCGCCGCTGCGCGCCGTCGGCCTGCTGTGCGGACCGCCTGCCTTTCTGCTGGGCTGTGCGCTGCGTCGCCATCTCTTGCGCGGGTGCCCCGGTCACATTACCGGCAAACCCTCTGACTACCGCGTGGATGCCGCCGCGGCGGCCTCTTCCAACGTGTCATCCCCCCAATAGGCAGTGTCGCCGACAACGACGGTGGGCACGCCAACGACTCCACGGGCCACCGCCTCATCCGTCGCCGCGCGCAACGCGTCCTTCACGGACTGTGTCTCGACCGCCTTCACGAGCGCGTTCGGGTGCAGCTCGCAGGCGGCCGCAGCGATCAGCACGTTGTCGGGATCGGTCAGGTCGCGGCCGCCGGCGAACGCCTGCCGGAACGCGGCCTGCGCGAACGACACCGCCTTCCCGATCTGCGTCGCGAACGTCGCCGCGCGCATCGCGAACAGGGTGTTGCCGGGCCAGGGCTCCGGCCACCGCACCTGCGGTAGCCCGTACTCGGCCGCGCGGCGCTCCACCTCACGCATCCCGGCCTCGCGCTCCGGGCCGTTCGCCCACGAGTCACGGCCGTGCGCACGGAACAGTCCACCGAGCAGGACTGGCTGCCACACCGGCGGCTCGTGGAACAGCGAATGGATGCGCTCCGCCGCGAGGTACGAGTAGGGAGAGCCGAGGTCGTAGTAGAACGCAACCGGATTTCCCCTGGCCGGGAAGTCCGAATGCTCCGAGGGCGCGGCCACGCCTATGCGTGGATCGCCCACCCCGCCGTGGCGCGCGCGCCCTCCATCACCGCCTCGGAGAAGGTCGGGTGCGGGTGGATCGTGCGCGCGACCTCCTCGAAGCCGCCCTCCAGCTCCTTCGCGACCACGAGCTCGGCGATCATCTCCGTGGCCCGCGCGCCCACGATGTGCGCGCCGAGCAGCTCCCCGTAGCGCGCGTCGCCGACGATCTTCACCATTCCCTTGCGGTCGCCGTACACCGTGGGGGCGCCGACACCGCCCATCGGGAACCGGCCCACGACCACGTCCGCCCCGCGCTCGCGCGCCTCCTCCTCGGTGAACCCGAAGCTCGCCACCTGCGGCATGCAGAACGTGGCGCCGGGGATCGCGTCGTAGTCCAGCGGGTGCGCCTGCTTGCCGGCGGCGTCCTCGACCGCGATCACCCCCTCCTCGGAGGCCTTGTGGGCGAGCGCCGGCCCATGCACCAGGTCGCCGATCGCCCACACGCCGTCCGCCGACGTGCGCAGCCGCTCGTCGACCTCGATCATCCCGCGTTCCCCTGTCTTGACGCCCGCCGCTTCGAGCCCGAGCGCCTCGACGTCGGGCGCGCGGCCCGCGGCGATGCAGAGGCAGTCGAAGCTCTGCACCCCGTCGCCCCAGTCGAGCTCCACCGACTTGGCGGATGCCTTCACGTTCTCGACCCGCGCGCCGGTCACGACCTTCACGTTCTGCTTGCGCAACTCCGAGGCCACCACCTTCGCGATCTCCGCATCCTCGAGCGGGAGGATCTGATCGAGCATCTCGATCAGCACGACCTCGGTGCCGAAGCGGCCGAACGCGGAGGCGATCTCCGCACCGGAGGCACCCGCCCCGATCACCGCCAGTCGCGCCGGCTGCTCGTTCAGCAGCCACATGCCCTCCGTGTCGAGCACGCGGCCCTCGAAGCTCGTCCCGGGAATCGGCAGCGACACCGAGCCGGTCGCGAGGACCACCTTGTCGGTCTCGACCTCCTTGCCGTCCACCGCCACGCGGCCCTTGCCGGCCAGCGACGCGGTCCCGGTTATCACGTCGATCTTGTCCTTCTTCATCAGGCCGGCGACGCCCCCGGTGAGCGTCTTCACGACCTTGTCGCGGTGCGACGCGGCCCCCTTGATCTCAAACTGCAGCCCCTTCGTCGAGATCCCGAACTCGGCGCCGTCGCGCGTTTCGGTCAGCACGTCGGCAGCGCGCAGCATCGCCTTCGCGGGGATGCAGGCGACGTTCAGACACCGTCCACCGAGCGTCTCTTCCCGCTCGACGACGGCTGTCTTCAGACCGACCTGGGCCGCCCGGATCGCGGCCACGT
>JBOGZM010000039.1:0-2771 GCA_050697255.1 Solirubrobacterales bacterium | reverse complement strand
CTTCAAGGGCAACTTCTTCGAGCTCGAGGACCTGATCCACAACATGACCCGCCTCGTCGAGCGGCGCAACCAGGAGCTCGCGATCACGGGTCGGCTGATCACGATCCGGGGCTTCGCGCTGACGCGGAGCAAGATCACCGTCCTCGCCACCACCTACATGCTCCCCGCCGACCAGGGCCTGTTCGCGGGCGCGACCCCGCAGGGACCGGGCGGGACCGACCCCGTGGCGCCGCAGGCAGCTGCCGCCGGATCCGTTGCCCCGACCCCTCCGACCGCCGCGGTGACCAGCCCATGACCTCTGTGAACACCTTCTTCCGCTCGATCCTGGACGACCTCGTCGAGAAGCGGCTGTGGCCCGTGGCGGCGGCGCTGGTGCTCGCCCTGCTCGCGATCCCGGTGCTGCTCTCGAACCCCGCCGACAAGCAGCCCGCGCCCGGGCCCGCCGCCGCCACTCCCGCGGTGGCGTCCGGCGGCCCTTTCTCCGCCTTCCAGCCGGTCGTCTCCACGGAGGGCAAGAAGTCGAGCGAGATCCGCAAGGAGCTCGAGGGCTTCGAGACCAAGGATCCCTTCAAGCCGCAGAACCTCGGCGGCGGAGGCAGCAGCAGCAGCGGCTCCGTCGAGGTGCAGGGCGGCGACACCGCGTCCAGCGGCGGTGGCGGCAGCGTGGACGTGGCCGACAGCCCTCCGCTCGGCACCTCCGGTGCCGGCGGCGGAGGCGGGAGCACTCCGGGCAGCGGCGCCCCCACGGAGTCCCAGACCTTCTACTACGCCTACACCGCGGACGTGCGCTTCGGCAAGGAGGGCAACCTCGACCGCAAGACGCTGTCGCAGTTCCGCGCGCTGCCCTCGAGCCAGGACCCGGTGATGGTGTTCATGGGCGTGCGCGAGGACGGCGAGACCGCGATCTTCCTGCTCTCCTCGGCTGCCTCATCGACCGGCGAGGGCAACTGCGAGCCCGACGACACCTGCACCTTCCTCTACATGAAGAAGGGCGACAAGCAGCGCATCGAGGCGGTCACCAGCAACAACGAGGTCGTCACCTACGCGCTGGTGCTGCTCGACATCGACGTGAAGCGCACGGATGGGCCCGAGACGGCCGAGAGCTCCAGCCGCAAGGCGCGCTCGGACCGCAAGGCTCGCTCCAATCGCAAGGCACGGACGAGCCGCAAGGCGCGCTCCAAGCGCAACGTCGAGCGCGCCAAGGGCCGCGCGCGCGGCTTCCAGGCAATCGGCTTCTAGCCGGTCGCCCCAAGCCGCGGGCCTCGCGGCTCCGAGCCGCTGAGTAGCCTTTCTACGATGGCGATCTTGCGGTTCACGACGGCCGGCGAGTCGCACGGCCCCGGTCTCGTGGCCGTGGTCGAGGGGCTGCCCGCCGGCCTCGAGATCAGTCCGGACGACATCGACCGCGACCTCGCGCGGCGCCAGCTCGGGCATGGCCGCGGCGGGCGGATGAAGATCGAGTCCGACCGCGCACAGGTTTGGGCCGGCCTCCGCCACGGCCGCACGCTGGGCAGCCCCGTGGCGCTGCTGGTCGAGAACCGCGACCACGAGAACTGGTCCGAGCGCATGAGCCCCTGGCCGGTGGACGAGGAGATCGAGGAGGTGCACCTCCCACGGCCGGGGCACGCCGACCTCGCGGGCGTGATGAAGTTCGGGCACACCGACGTGCGCAACGTGCTCGAGCGCGCGAGCGCGCGCGAGACCGCGGCACGCGTCGCCGCCGCCGGGCTGGCGAAGGCGTTCCTGCGCCCACTCGGGATCACCGTCTACAGCCACGTGGTGCAGATCGGCTCGGTCACGGTACCGCCCCGCGAGATCGAGGGGCCGGAGGACTTCGCGCATGTCGACGAGTCCCCCGTGCGCTGTCTCGACACCGAGGCGAGCGCGGCGATGGTGGCGGAGATCGACCGCGCCCGCAAGGCGAACGAGAGCCTCGGGGGCGTGTTCGAGGTGTGGGCGTTCGGCGTCCTGCCGGGACTCGGCTCGCACGTCTCGTGGGACTCGCGCCTCGACGGGCGGATCGCCTGGGTGCTGATGTCGATCCACGCGATGAAGGGGGTGGAGATCGGCGACGGGTTCGACCTCGGCGGACGAGTCGGCTCGCAGGCCCACGACGAGATCTTCTGGAGCGAGGAGCACGGGTTCACACGCGAGACAAACCGCGCGGGCGGCTTCGAGGGCGGCATGACCTCCGGCGAGCCGGTGGTCGCCCGCGTTGCGATGAAGCCCCTGCCGACCCTGACCAAGCCGCTGCGCTCAGTCGACATCGAGTCGAAGCGCCCCGCCGAGGCGCTGCGGGAGCGCACCGACTCCTGCACGGTGCCCGCGGCCGGGGTGGTGGGCGAGGCGATGGTGGCGCTCGAGCTGGCGCGCGCCTGCCGCGAGAAGTTCGGAGGGGACGGCATGCGGGACGTGCTGGAGGCCGTGTCCGCCTACCGCGAGCGCATCGAATGGCGGAGGTAAGAGCGGCGGACGCCGCTGCGGAGGCGCCGGCCGCGGGCGGTGCGCGCAAGCTCGTGATCGTGGGCTTCATGTGCGCGGGCAAGTCGCGCCTCGGCCGGCTCGCGGCGGAGCGGCTCGGCTGGCCGCTGGCGGACTCGGACAAGGTGCTCGAGGAGCGTCTGGGAGAGCCGATCGCGTCGTTCTTCGACCGCGAGGGAGAGCAGGCCTTCCGCGGGCGCGAGGAACAGGTCGTGCTGGAGCTGCTTGCCGCCCCGGGCCCCGCGATCGTGCCGCTCGGCGGCGGGGCCGTCGAGCGCGAGCCGGTGCGC
>JBOGZM010000038.1:0-6012 GCA_050697255.1 Solirubrobacterales bacterium | reverse complement strand
GGTGTGCTGTGCGGTGTCCACGCTGTCCCGGGCCGTCTCGAGGTCGATCCGGGCCTGCGCGATGTCCCCGGGCGGCACACCGTCCCGGGTGGTCTCGATCGAGACCAGGCTCTGAAGATATGCGTCGCGCGCCTGCGCGGCATTGGCCCTGGCCGTGCGGAGGGCGTCGAGCTGGGTGTCGGTGGAGCCGAACGGCTCCCAGCCCTCGCTCTCGTACCAGTCCGCCACCGCGGCCGCGGTCTCGCCGTCGTAGCGCCCGTCGACGGGACCGGGGAAGAAGCCGAGGCGCCGCAGCGCAGCCTCGAGCTGCCGCACGTCCGGCCCCCTGCTGCCGGGCCGCATGTCCCGGTGGGACGGCTGCGCGCCGCGCAGCACGAACACCGGGCGGCCGGAAACCGACATGGCGACCGTGCCCTCGCCCACCCGCGCCCCACGGCGCGGCCGGGCCGTGACGATGTCGGCGCTGGAGCCACCGCTCTGCTTGATCTCCGACGTGGCGAGGACCACGGGCTGGGGAGAGCCGTAGCGCACGGTCCCGCGCACGATCACCTCACTGGAGAGGGTGCGGCGCTCGACCGGCACGGTGATGGCCGACGGATCTGGTGCGGCGGTCTCGGCCGCGACCTGCGCGGGGGAGCGGATCTGGGCGCCCGCCACCCACGCGCCGACGGCGAGCAGCAGCGCGGCCACGAGCCCGACGGCGACGGTGCGCCTGCTACGCGCCGCGTTCATGCTTCATCACTTCCATGTTCTTGCCGGCCGGGCCGGAGAGCGCCTGCCACACCGACGGCGCAGGCTCCCTACCGACAACGACACGGGCCTCTCCAAAGGACACCACCGCGCCTCCATGCGGGATTCATGCTTCCTGCCCAGTCTACGGGCGAGCGACCGGCTCTGTCTAGGTGTATTTCGGAGCCGTGTTGGCGACCTTGCAAGACGCCGGCGCGCCCGGGCGTGACCGGGCGCCTCGCCTGTCCGTGACACGTTGGGCCGAGGCATGGGGGTGGACGCTAGAACCGCTCGATGAGAACCAAGTGAGAGACTTATGAGACACAGGTGCATTGGGCCCCAAATGCGGGTTGACTTTTTCGCCAGCTCTTGATTAGGGTCGAGCGGGTAGGGTGGAATGCCTGCAAAAAGCGGAATGGAAGTGATGGTTGGCTGCCAGGGAAGGGGAGGCATGGCCGGCGGTGAGCGATCCGGACGCGCCACGCCGTTCAGGAAGACGGGGGTCCCGGTGAGGCGGTCGAGCGTCCGTTCACTGCTTGTCTCGTCGGTGGCCATCTTCACCCTTTTGGTGACACCGGCTGTCACTTCGGCCCAGACGTTTCCGATCCCGAGCCCGTGTCCGCCGGCAGCGACTGGTGGCACGTGCCAGCCGGCCGGAATCACCACCGGCCCGGACGGAAACATCTGGTTCACCGAGGAGAACGGAAACCGGATCGGACGCATCACACCCGGTGGGGCGATCACCGAGTTCCCGATCCCGGCTCCGTCGAGCCTTCCGGTCGAGATCACCACCGGGCCCGACGGTGCGCTCTGGTTCACCGAGTCGGCGGCCAACAGCATCGGGCGGATCACCACGGCTGGTGTCATCACGAACAGGTTCCCGGTCGGTGCTTCGCCCGACGGGATCGTCACGGGGCTCGACGGCAACCTCTGGTTCACGGAGCCGGTCGCCAACAGGATCGGCAGGATGACGCCCGGCGGGACCGTGACCCACTTCAGCTCGGCGAGCCTCAACGAGCCGGGGGACATCACGGTCGGGCCCGACGGCCGGCTGTGGTTCACCCAGGGAACCGGCGGCAAGATCGGCGCGATCCCGACCACCGCGACGACCGGCAGCCCGAATATCAGTCACTTCCCGTCGAGCGGGGGTCTCGGCGACCCCTCCGGGATCACGTCCTCGGCCGGCGCTCTGTGGTTCACCGAGCACGGCGCCAGTCAGGTCCGCCGGATCGATACGAGCGGGAATATCGGCGCACCCACTGCGGTTGGGGCGGGACCGTCCGCGATCGCGACAGGGGCGGACGGTGCGCTCTGGTTGACCGAGGAGATCGCGGGCAGGATCGGCCGGCTCACGCCGAGCGGGGTGCTGACCAACGAGTTCCCGGCGTCGTCACCGGGCGCCCAGCCGGGCGGCATCACCGCGGGGCCCGACGGTGCGCTCTGGTTCACCGAGTTCGTGGGGAACGCCATCGGCCGGCTCGCGACGGCGCCACCATTCGTGCCGCCGCCCCCGCCGGCCGCCGCGCCGGCGCCCGCGGCGAAGAAGGCAAAGAAGAGCTGCAGGGTTCCCAAGCTGCGCCGTCTGACGGTGAAGCGGGCCCGGAAAAAGCTGAGGCGCGCGAAGTGCAGGTATCGGATTCGTGGCAAGGGCCGCGTCTACTCGGTTCGCCCCAAGGCGGGGACCCGCACGACCAAGATCGTGCGGGTCAAGTGCAAGCGCAAGCGGGCGAGGCGGAGATGACTCCGGCCGCGGTGGCCTGACCGCCTGACTCAGCCCGGCATGCCGGGAAGGGCGAGCGAGAACGCGCTGCCCTTTCCCTCCTCGCTGTCGACCCACACCCGGCCGCCGTGGGCTTCTGCGATCTCGCGGCAGATCGCAAGGCCGAGCCCGCTGCCGCTGCCCTCGCGCCCCCGGGCAGGATCGGCCCGGTAGAAGCGGTCGAAGATGTGCGCGCGTGCATCTGCGGGAATCCCGGGGCCGTTGTCGCGTACCGTGACGCCGACCTCGCCGTTCCGGCGCCACGCGGTGACGGAAACCTCGCCGCCGGCCTGGGTGAACTTGATCGCGTTCTCGATGAAGTTCGTCAGCGCCTGCTGCAGGCGCTGAGGGTCGGCCCGCGCCTCGCAAGACTCCCCGTTCAGGTCAAGCCGCACGCGCTTTGCGGTCGCCAGGGGCATCAGCGGGCGCGCAGCTGCCTCGACCGCCTCGCCGACGTTCACTCTCCTGGTGAGCAGCTCGAGTCTGCCCTCGTCTGCCCGCGCCAGCGTCAGGAGGTTGTCCACGATCCGGCTCATCCGGTGGACCTCCTCGCGCGTGCTCTCCAGCACCTCCCGAGCCTCGGGCGAGAGGTCGTCGCCTATCAGGCTCACGTCGAGCTCGGCGCGCATGGCAGCCAGGGGGGTGCGCAGCTCGTGTGATGCGTCGGCCACCAGCCGGCGCTTCTCCTCGACGCCCCGCTCGAGGCGGTCCAGCATCGCGTTCAGCGTCTCCGCCAGGTGACCGATCTCGTCACCGGCGCGGGGGAGGGCGATCCGCTCATGCAGCCGGTCGATCCCGATCTCCTCGGCCTTCGACGTCATCCGCTCGACCGGCAGCAGGGCCTTGCGTGCCAGCCACCATCCGCCGAGGGCGGTCGCGCCGAGCGCTGCCGGGCCCGCGAGCAGGAGCAGCACCAGCACCTGGTGCACCGACTCCTCCACGTGCCGCAGCGACTCCGCGACGACCAGCACGCGCCCACGCCCGCGGCGCTCGACGGGCATCAGCATCGCCCGGAAGCGCCGGTCGCTGGGCCCCAGCCGGACCGTCACCATGCTGGTGTCTCCGCGCAGCGCGGCCGCGAAAGCCCCGGGCGGGCCGATCGGGCGACGGGCCAGAAGGTCGCCGTAGCCGACCAGGACGCGACGACCCGGGGTCAGCACCTGCGCGGCCGAGCTACCGTGGGGCAGCACCGTCCGGCTCACGTCGCGAAAGTCCGCCGCGCCTTCCCTCGCGTATCCAAGCGCGATCTGCGCCGAGGCCGCGCGGACCTCGCGGTTCACGGTGTCCTCGAGGTCGTCCCTGAGCTGGAGGACGAGGAACGTGCTCAGGGCCACGATGATCGCTGCCAGCAGCACTGCGTACCAGACCGTGAGGCGAGCGCGAATCGGCATTCTCATCTCGATTCCAGCATGAAACCGACGCCCCGGACCGTGCGGATCAGGCGGCGCCGGCGGAACGGGCGCTCGAGCTTCCTGCGCAGGTAGCCGACGTAGACGTCGACCACGTTCGTCGAGCCGTCCTCGTTCTCGTCCCAGACGTGCTCGAGCAGCTCGGTGCGTGGAACCACCTCGCCGGCGTTACGGGCCAGGAAATAGAGCAGCTCGAACTCGCGCGGTGTCAGCTCCACCTCGCGGCCCGCGCGGGTCACGAGGCGCCGCGCGGGATCCACCCGCAGGTCCCCGACCTCGATCACCGACGGGCGCTCCGCCGGCTCGCGGCGCGTAAGGGCACGCAGGCGAGCGAGCAGCTCACCGAAGTCGAACGGCTTCACGAGGTAGTCGTCGGCGCCGGCGTCGAGGCCGCGGATCCGGTCCTTGACGTGGTCCCTGGCCGTCAGCATCAGGACCGGCACCCAGTTTTCGTCGTGCCGCAGCTCCTCGCAGACCGTGAACCCGTCGAGGCCCGGGAGCATCACGTCGAGCACCACGGCGTCGTAGTCGTGCGAGCGGGCCTGCGCGAGCGCCTCGTCGCCGTTTCCGGCCAGGTCCACGGAGTGGCCCTCCCGCGCCAGCCCGCGTTGCAGGGCGCGCACGAGCTTGACGTCGTCTTCGACGAGCAGCAGGCGCATTGTCAGGCGAGTCTCTTGGTCATGCGTGGAAACGGCGCTGGACAGAAGGGCCCATCACACCGTAGAAAGGTTTCACAGTGAATGCACGTGATGATCGGCTCACGGACTTATCCAAATTGGGGTTGACAAATCAAAATCGTTCCCGTTAAGGTCATCCAGATTCTGAGAAAGCTCTGAGAGAAGCTAAGAGTCTCTCATAGCCATTTCATACACGGCTCGCCAGGGATGAGCGGCGGGGGGAGGTCCAGCTAAATGATTCGTGCGATCGTTCGATCGAGCCTGCGCTTTCGGCTACTCGTCGTCGCAGTCGCCATCGGAGTGATGGGGATTGGCATCGCCCAGCTGCGCGATGCGCCGACCGACACCCTGCCCGAGTTCACGCCGCCCTACGTCGAGATCCAGACGGAGTCGCTCGGGCTGTCTGCCCAGGAGGTGGAGCAGCTCGTCACGGTGCCGATGGAGGCCGACCTGCTGAACGGCGTCGAGGGGATCGACGTCATGCGGTCCGAGTCGCTACCGGGCCTCTCGTCGATCACGCTCGTGTTCGAGGACGACTTCGACCTCTACACGGGCCGGCAGCTCGTGCAGGAGCGCCTGACGCAGATGGGCGCGGCAGCGCTCCCGAACATCTCCAAGCCGCCGGTGATGCTCCAGCCCTACTCGTCTTCGAGCCGGCTCCTGATGTTCTCGCTCGCGTCTGACAGGGTCACGCCGATCGAGAAGTCCGTGATCGCACGCTGGACGCTCCAGCCGCGGCTGCTGGGTGTTCCCGGGGTCGCGAACGTGGCGATCTGGGGCTTCCGCGACCGTCAGCTCCAGGTCCAGGTCGACCCGAAGCGCCTGCACGACCGCAACGTGACGCTGAAGCAGGTCGTCGAGTCGACCGCGAACGCGCAGATCGCCTCGCCGCTGTCCTTCGTCGAGGGGGCCGTGCCGGGAACCGGCGGGTTCATCGAGACGCCTCAGCAGCGGCTCGGCGTGCGCCACGTGTTCGACAAGCTCACCCGGCCCAGCGAGCTGCGCAAGGTGCCGATCGACGGCACGGGCGGCAACGTGCGGCTGGGTGACGTGACGCGGGTCGTCGAGGACCACCAGCCGCTGATCGGTGATGCGATCGTGAACGACGGCGACGGCCTGATGCTGGTGGTGGAGAAGTTCCCCGGCCAGAACACGCTCGAGGTCACCCGCGGCGTCGAGGCCGCGCTCGAGGACCTCAAGCCCGGCCTGGCCGGCATGGAGCCCGACACGTCGGTGTTCCGGCCCGCGAGCTACATCGAGGACGCGATCGACAATCTCACGCTGGCGCTCGTGATCGCGGGCATCCTGCTGGCGCTGGCGATCGTCGCGTTCATGTTCCAGTGGCGGACCGTGCTGGTGGCCCTGTTCACGATCCCCATGTCCCTGATCGCCGCGGCTCTGGTGCTGGACCTGCTGGGCCAGACCTTCAACGCGATCT
>JBOGZM010000037.1:0-12790 GCA_050697255.1 Solirubrobacterales bacterium | reverse complement strand
ACGCAGCCCACCTCGCGCAGGCCGCGCCCGTTGGTGCCCGCGGGGATCTCGATCATCCCGGAGCCGGGGGCGGCGTCCAGGCCGAGCAGCAGGGCGAGATCGGTCAGCGCCGCGACCGCGCCGGCGCCACGCTTGCCGAAGCCGAGCCGCTCGCCCCAGACCACGATCACGTTGTCCGCCAGCGTCAGCACCGCGGCGACGTCGAGCAGGTCCTGCGTGTCGACGGCGGCCCGCTCCGCGAGCCGGTCGAGCTCGTTGGCGGCCAGGAACTCGGCCAGCTCCGCGTGGCCGGGAAGCGCTCCTTCCTCGTCCGCCGGCGTCCCGTTCTGCGCCTCGCTCTCCGACTCGACCAGCGCCTTCTGGAGCCCGCGCAGCAGGGTTTCTGCCGTCCCGGGCGCGAAACGCAGGACTTCCGTCGCCCCGCCGTCGAGCGCGGTCGGGGCGCTGGAGGCGACCACCAGGCGTGCCCCGAAGCGGCGCACGGCCTTGCGCAGTCGCAGGTCCACGATCGGCGCCTCCTCGAGCGGGTCCGACTCCAGCACCAGCACAGCGGAGGCGCTGTCGATGTCCGCGACGGCGGCCCCGAGGTCGGGATGCGCGAGGGCGCGCGCGGCGCCGGGCGCGAGCGCCCCACCGGGCCGCGCGTCGACGCTGCCGCACCCGAGCCCCTCGCGGAAGATGCGCTGGAGGAGGTATCCCTCCTCGTTCGTGGCCGTGCCGCCGACCACCGCGCATGACGCCGCCCCGGCCTTCGCGAGCCCCGCGGCCGCGGCGTCGAGCGCTCTGTCCCAGGTGGTCGGACGCAGCATGCCGCCGTCACGGATCAGCGGCTGCGTGACGCGCTCCGCCGATCCGATCGCCTGGTAGCCCCAGCGCCCCTTGTCGCACAGCCAGCCGTCGTCGACATCCGGGTTGTCGCGGGCCAGGACACGCTCGACCCGCTCGTCGCGCACCGTGAGCTCGACGTTGCACTGGCTGGGGCACAGGGCGCACACCGACCCCGCGCCCTCGATCTCCCACGGCCGTGCGCGGAAGCGGTACGCGGTGTTGGTCAGCGCGCCCACCGGGCACAGCTCGATCACGTTGCCCGAGAACGGGGCCACATACGGGTGGCCGTCGAACGTGCCCACGAACGTGTGGTCCGCGCGCTCGACGAACACGAGCTGATCGTCCTCGGCCACCTCCTGCGAGAAGCGCACGCAGCGGTAGCAGAGGATGCAGCGCTCGCGGTCGATCGCGACCAGCGGCGAGAGCGCGATCGGCTTGGGGAAGTTCCGCTTCTCCTCCACGAACCGGCTCCGGCCCGGTCCCCAGCCGTAGGAGATGTCCTGCAGGGGGCACTCGCCGCCCTAGTCGCACACCGGGCAGTCGAGCGGATGGTTGACGAGCAGGAACTCGACCACCGCGTTCTGGGCGTGCTTCACGCGGTCGGTCTGGGTGTGGACGACCATCCCGTCCTTGACCGGCGTGGAGCACGACGTCTGCAGCTTCGGGATGCCCTCCACCTCGACCATGCACATGCGGCAGGCCCCCACGGGGGCACCGAGCTTCTTCTCGTAACAGAAGTATGGGATCTCGACGTCGCCGCGCTTCGCGGCGTCGAGCAGCCACTCCCCCTCGGGCGCCCGCACCTCCCGCCCATCGATGGAGAACGTGATCCAATCGCGCTGCGGCATCACGCGGCCTCTCCCGTCGCGGGGACCGCCAGCCCGGCCCCGCCGGACACGGATATCGGGCCGCTCGTCCCGCCCGCTACCCGCTCGCGCGCTTGCGCGCGAGCGGCAATGTGTTCCTCGAACTCCGGCCTGAAGTGCTTGATCATGCTGCCGACCGGCATCGCCATCGAGTCGCCCAGCAGGCACAGGCAGTTGCCGATGATGTTCTCCTGCACGTCCGCCATCACGTCGAGGTCCATCGGTGTCGCCTCGCCGCGGTCGATGCGCTCCAGCATCTTCACGGTCCAGTTCGTCCCCTCCCGGCACGGGACGCACTTGCCGCAGGACTCGTGCCGATAGAACTCGGCCAGCCGCAGGGCGATCGGCACGATCGGCACCGTCTCGTCGATCACGATGATCGCGCCCGAGCCGAGCATCGAGCCGGCCTCGGCCATGTGCTCGAAGTCGTACGGGAGGTCCAGGTGCTCCTCGGTCAGCACGGGAGCCGACGAGCCGCCCGGGAACCACGCCTTCACGCGCCGGCCCGCCGGCGGGCCGCCCGCGAGGCCGTAGACGATGTCGCGCGCCGGGATGCCCAGCTCCACCTCGTAGTTGCCGGGACGCTGGACGTCGCCGGACACGGAGACGACCTTCGTGCCGGGCGAGCGGTCGGTCCCGATCTGTTTGAACCACTCGGCGCCGTTCACGATGATGTGGGGGACGTTGCACAGCGTCTCTACGTTGTTGATCAGCGTCGGACCCTGGTAGAGGCCCTGGTTCGCGGGGAAGGGCGGCTTCAGGCGTGGATTGCCGCGATTGCCCTCGAGCGAGTCGAGGAGCGCGGTCTCCTCACCGCAGATGTAGGCGCCGGCGCCGCGGTGCACGACCAGGCTGCACGAGAATCCCGATCCCAGGATCCGGTCGCCGACATACCCGCGCGCGTAGGCCTCGGTGACGGCGGCGTCGAGGATGTCCGCCTGCTCCTCGTACTCGCCGCGGATGTAGATGAAGGCACGGTTCGCGCCGGCAGCGTAGGCGCCGATGAGCACGCCCTCGAGCAGCTGGTGCGGGTTGCGGTGCATCAGCTCGCGGTCCTTGAAGGTGCCGGGCTCGGACTCGTCGGCGTTGCAGCACAGGTACTTGTCCATGTCGCCGTGAGGCAGGAAGCCTGCCTTCTTGCCCATCGAGAAGCCGGCTCCCCCGCGGCCGCGCAGGCCAGAGGCCTCGAGCTCCTTCACGACCTGGTCCGGGGTCATCTCGGTCAACGCCCGGCGCAGGCCGCGGTAGCCCCCGAGCCGCTCGTAGGTGTCGATCCGGTTCAGGTCCGGCACCTCGGCGTGCAGGAGCAGGATGCGGCTCATCAGGTTTCCTCCCGGCGCGATTCCCGCAGCCTCTTCTCCGGCAGGACGTCGGCCGGTGAGCCGCCGTCGCGCAGATGCACGGCGATCGTGAATGCGTCCCCGGGGGTCAGCGGTCCGCGGTAGTGGCCCTCGATCGACGCCATCGGGGCGAGGTCGCACGCTCCCAGGCACTCGAACGAGCGCAGGTGGAACTGCCCGTCGGGGCTCGAGCCGCCGACCGGCGATCCCGTCGCCTCCACCAGGGCGCCCAGCACGGCCTGGGCCCCGCGCAGCTGGCACGAGAGATTCGTGCACGCGTAGATCGTGTGCCGGCCCACCGGCTGGAGCTCGAGCATGTCGTAGAAGCTGGCGACGGACTCGAGGTACGCGGGGGTGACCTTCATCACGGCCGCGACCTGCTGCATCGCCTCCGGCGACAGCCAGCCGTGCTCTTCCTGCGCCGCGCGCAGGGCGGGCAGCACAGCCGAGCGGCGCTCGGGGTAGAGCGACATGTGGTGCTCGATGGTCGCGCGCAGCTCCTGGGGCACCGGCACGTCGAAGGGCTCGGGCGCCTCGGCGGGGCCGGCCTCCACCCTGGCGCCCTCCCATACCTGGGCAGCCAGGCGGTCGCGGGAGCCGGGGACGCCGCGCAGGTGGTCGAACCTGCTCACCTGTCTATGCCTCCGAGGATCGGATCGAGCATCGCGAGGTTCGTGATCATGTCGGCGATGTAGCCACCCACGACCATCTCGCGCAGGGCCTGGAGGTTCACGAACGACGGGTCGCGCATGTGCACCCGCGATGGCTTTGCCGACCCGTCGGCGACCACGAAGCAGCCCAGCTCGCCGCGCGGGCCCTCGATCGGCGCATACGCCTCTCCGGGCGGCACGCGGAAGCCCTCGGTGACGAGCTTGAAGTGGTGGATCAGCGCCTCCATGGACGTGGCCAGCTCGTGGCGCGGCGGCAGCCCGACCTTGCGGTTCGTCGTGATGCACGGGCCCTCCGGCAGGCCCTCGATGGCCTGCCGGACGATGCTGCACGATTCCCGGATCTCGGCCACCCGCACGCGGTAGCGGTCGTAGCAGTCGCCCACGGTGCCGACCGGGATGCGGAAGTCGAAGTGGTCGTACGAGGAATAGGGCGCCGCCTTGCGCAGGTCCCACGGGTTGCCGGTCGCGCGCAGCAGCGGGCCGGTCACGCCCAGCTCCAGCAGCCGCTGCTCGGGGACGGTGCCGACGTCCTTGGTCCGCTGCAGGAAGATCTCGTTGCGGTCGAGGATCGCCTCGTACTGCTCGACCCGGTGCTCCATCTCGTGGGTGAACGCCACGGTCTTCTCGGCCCAGCCCGCCGGGATGTCCTCGGCGACTCCACCCACCTGGACGTAGCGCGTGTGCATGCGCTGGCCGGACGAGTACTCGAACAGGTCGAGGACCTTGTCGCGCTCGCGGAAGCAGTACCAGAAGATCGAGATCGCGCCCAGGTCGAGCGCCGAGGTCCCCAGCCAGACCAGGTGCGAGTGGATGCGGTTCAGCTCGCAGTGGATCACGCGCAGGTACTGCGCCCGCTCCGGCACCTCCTCGTCGAGCAGCCGCTCGACCGCCATGCAGAACGCCATCGCGTTGAAGTAGTAGGCGAGGTAGTCCATCCGCTCGACGAGCGGGATCACCTTCCAGTACGACTTGTCCTCGCAGCTCTTCTCGATGCCGGTGTGCACGTAGCCGATGTAGGGGTGCGCATCGAGCACCTCCTCGCCCCGCAGCGTGACCAGCAGCCTCAGGACCCCGTGCGTGGCCGGGTGATGGGGCCCGAAGTTGATGGTCATCAGCTCCTCTTCGACCGCCGCCGCGCCGGCCGCGGTGCCCGGCGCCCCGGGCTCGACGGTGACCCCGGCGGCCAGCTCCCGCACGCTCTCTCCGCGGACCTCGTCCATCAGGGCTTCGCCCACCTAAAGTCCTGTGCTTCGCGCCTGCGGCGCTCGGTCCCCATCACTCGTACCACCTCGGGGTCCGGTTCTCGTTGTGGGTGAAGAGGACCGGCTCGCCTCCCACCGGGAAGTCGCGGCGCTGCGGCCAGCCCTCGTACTCCTCCGGCATCAGGATGCGGCGCAGGTCCGGATGGCCGCGGAAATGGATGCCGAACATGTCGTACGTCTCGCGCTCCTGGAAGTCGGCGGTCGGGAACAGGCCCACGCAGGAATCGAGCTCGGGCAGCGCGCCGTCCTCGGGCTCCTCGAGCAGCGCCTTCACGTGCAGCCGCTCGACCCGGTCCATGTTCAGCAGCTCGTAGTGCACCCCGAAGCGGGGCGTGGCCGGCAGGTAGTCGCTGGCGTGCACGCTCGCCAGGAAGTCGTAGCTCTGGTTGGGCGTGTCGCGCAGCCACTCGAGGGCCTCGATCACGCGCTCGGGGTCGACGATCAGCGTCGCGATGCCGCGGTAGTGCTGGGTGCCGGTGACCGTGCCCGGCACCTGCCCGCGCAGGTCGTGCGCGATCAACTCCAGTCCGGTGGCGTCGGGCACCGGGAGATCAGGCTCCGTGCGGAACGGTCGGGTCTCCCAGCTCCTCCGTGCCCTCCGCCTGATAGCGCTCACGCCACCCGAGGTCGGGCTGGCCCTGCACCTTGTGCTGCAGCTTCAGGATGCCGTGGATCAGCGACTCCGGCCGCGGGGGGCAGCCCGGCACGTGGACGTCCACCGGCAGGAACTTGTCCGCGCCGGCCACGAGCGCGTAGTTGTTGAACACTCCCGCGCTCGAGGCGCAAGCGCCCATCGAGATCACCCACTTCGGCTCGAGCATCTGGTCGTAGATGCGGCGGATGACCGGCGCCATCTTGATCGAGACCCGGCCTGACAGGATCAGCATGTCCGCCTGCCGCGGTGAGGCCCGGAACACCTCGGCCCCGAAGCGGGCGCTGTCGTAGCGCGCCGTGACGATCGACATCATCTCGATCGCGCAGCAGGCGAGGCCGAACGTCGCCGGCCAGAGGGCATTGGAGCGCGCCCAGTTGACGGCCCGCTCGAAGGTGGTGGTGAGCACGCTCTGCTCCACGTGGGCCTCGAGGTCGGCGCCCGAGAGGTCGCCCCGCAGGAGGTCGCGGGCGCGCAGCTGGCGGATCCGGAGGTCGTCCTGGGGGGCAGGCGTGACCTTTTGGCGCGTTATCTCCATTCGAGTGCCCCCCGGCGCCACACATATACGAAGGCGACCGCCAGCAGCGCCACGAACACCCCGATCTCTCCCAGCACGAACGCCCCCTCGGCCTTCAGGTGCACGGCCACCGGGTAGAGGAAGATCACCTCGATGTCGAACAGGATGAAGAGCATCGCGATCAGGTAGAAGCTGATCCCGAAGCGAAAGCCGCGCCGGACGTCCGACGGCAGGCCGCACTCGTAGGGCTCCGACTTCGTCGGGCTGGGCTTCCGCGGGCCGATGAAGCGGTTGAGCGTGGCGAACGCGGCTCCGAGGATCGTGCCGAGCGCGAGGAAGACGAGCACCGGCAAGTAGCTTTCAACCATCGGTTCTACCTCTCCTGGAGCGGGGTGAGGGGGCGAAATTCCGCACCGGAGCGTGTTATACACCACTCTTGTAACAATGTGTTACATAGTGCTTTCCGTCGCAATCTCGGCCGCTGAGCCCCTTGGCTGAGGTCCATCTCGTCGCCGGGGTGGCGATGATGGTGCTCAACCTGGTGGCCGGCCTCTGGGGGGCCGTGGCGTGGGCCGCGAACCGGGCCTCGGTGTCGTTCTGGTACGTGCTGCGGGCGGCGCAGGTGTCCGTGGTCGTGCAGGTGCTGCTCGGGTCGGTGCTGCTGATCGCGGGCCGTGAGGCCACCGACGGCTGGCACTACATGTACGGAACGGCGCCGCTGCTGGTGAACCTGTTCGCGGAGGGCATGCGAGCCGGGGCGGCCCAGCGCGAGCTGCCGGAGGACGTCGACTTCGAGGCGCTCCCCTCCGGCGACCAGCGCGCGATCGCGCTGCGGATCGTGCGGCGCGAGATGGGGGTCATGACCGCCGCCTCGCTGCTGATCGTGGCATTCGCCGTGCGCGCCGCGCAGGTCAGCGGCGAGATGTTCTAGGCCAGGGTCTACCTGCGCCCAGCTGGTCCAGTTGTGGGGGCTATATAGACCCCCAGAGTGGACCAGAATCGAGATCATCCGGTGGGATCACGGTCCCTCCAGCGCCGCATCCACCTCGGGCGGTGCGTCCTCGCGCTCCGAGAGCGCCCAGTAGGCGCCGCGGTAGAAGACCAGCGGCTCGCCGTCGTCCCGCCAGAGGCTCGTGACCGCGCCCACGCCGATCAGGTGATCCCCGCCCGGAAGCAGTTCGCGCACCTCGCAGGCCAGTCCCGCGAGGCAGCCGCCCAACGCCGGAACGCCGTCCCGCTCGACCCACTCGAGGCCGTCGAACTTCTGCGCCTCGGGCATCTTTGACGCAAAGCGCGCGGCCACTTCTTCCTGATCGTGCGACAGGAAGTGCACGCCGAAGCGGCCGGAATGCTGCACGGCCGTCAGCGTCCGGGCGCTGAGCGCGAAGCAGACCACCACCAGCGGCGGATCGAGCGACAGCGACGTGACCGCGTTGGCGGTCATGCCGGAGGGCCCGTCGGGCCCGCTGGAGGTCACCACGCATACGCCGGTCGCGAAACGGCTGCACGCGTCCCGGAACGCGGATGGGTCGACGGCGGCAGGCATGACGGCGAATCTATCCGTCACGGACCAAAGCCGTCCGGCACCGGCCCATTCGCCGCCGTCTGGTGCGGGCGCCGCCACCGGATGATCGGGGCGTCGCGCCCGAGGCAGTGATGAAGCTCACCCGAGCCCCTACTGCCCGACCGGCGCCGGACGGGATCATGATTCGCCCCGCGGGCGGGTTCCCCTGCGCCCTCCGACTAATATGCCGCTCCGTGAACCGCCCCCGGATGGCCATCCTTGCCGCCATTCTCGCGCTGGCATTCGCCGCGGCGGGCTGCGGCGGCGACGGGCGCGAGGTGGACACCCGGGGCGCCGAGCTGTTCGCTGAGCGCTGCGGTGGCTGCCACACGCTCGAGGCGGCCGGGACCCAGGGCAGCAACCCGAAGGAGCGGGTCGCCGGACCCAACCTCAACGCCCGCAGGGAGACCAAGGAGCAGGTGCTGTACGCGATCCGGAACGGCGGGTTCTCGGGCGCGATCATGCCTCAGAACATCGTCGTGGGCGAGGAGGCGGAGGCCGTGGCCGAGTTCGTCGCCGAGTACGCCGGAAAGGACGCGACCGCCCCGCCCGGCCTGGCGCCTCAGGACGCGACCGGCTCCGGACAGGGCGCGACGGGCAACTCCGGGCAGAAGTAGGCCGGCACCACGCTCGACCTGAAGCTGATCCGCAGCGAGCCGGAGGCCGTCAAGGCGGCGCTCGAGCGGCGCGGCGCGGGGGCGGCCGTCGATGAGCTGCTCGAGCTGGACCGCACGCGGCGGGAGCTGCTGCCCCAGGTCGAGGATCGCCGCGCGCAGAAGAAGCGGGTCTCGGCGGCGATCGCGGGGGCGAGGCGTGAGGGCGGGGATGCCGAGGAGGCCATGGCCGAGTCGGCCCGGCTGGGCACGGAGATCAGGTCGCTCGAGCAGGAGCTGGCCGGCGTGGAGGAGCGGATCCAGGGGCTCCTCGGAACGCTGCCGAACCTTCCGGACCCGACCGCGCCCGAGGGTGACAGCGAGGAGGACGCCATGGTCGTCCGGGTGGTGGGAGAGCCGCCGGAGCTGGGGTTCGAGCCGCGCGACCACCTCGAGATCGGGACGGACCTGGGCCTGATCGACATGGAGCGCGCCGCGCGCGCGTCGGGCTCCCGGTTCGCCTATCTGAAGGGCGACCTCGTGCGGCTCGAGCTCGCGCTGGTCCAGTACGCCTTGGCGAAGCTGGCTCCGCGGGGGTTCCTGCCCGTGGTGCCGCCCGTGCTGGTCCGCGAGGAGCCGCTGTTCTGGACCGGATTCCTCCCCACCGACCGTGCGCAGATATACGAGATCGGCGGTGACGACCTCTACCTCGCGGGCACGTCGGAGGTCAGCCTGGCGGCCCTCCACGCGGAGGACCTCCTGGTGGAGGACCGGCTACCGATCCGCTACGCGGGATTCTCGACCTGCTTCCGGCGCGAAGCCGGCGCCGCCGGGCGTGACACGCGCGGCATCTTCCGGGTCCACCAGTTCGACAAGGTCGAGATGTTCTCGTTCGTGAGGCCAGAGGACTCGCGGGACGAGCACGAGCGCCTGCTTGCAATCGAGGAGGAGATCCTGGGCGACCTGGACATCCCGTACCGGGTCGTGAACGTGCCGGCGGGCGATCTGGGGGCCTCGGCGGCGAAGAAGTACGACTGCGAGGCATGGCTTCCGGGCCAGGGCCGGTACCGCGAGCTGACGTCGTGCTCCAACACGACCGACTACCAGGCGCGCCGGCTCCGGACGCGCTACCGGCCCGCCGGAGGGGGCTCGCCACGCCCGGTCCACACGCTCAACGGGACGGCCGTCGCGGTCGGCCGCACGATCATCGCGATCATGGAGAACCACCAGACGGCCGACGGCGGCGTGTCCGTGCCGCAGGCGCTGGCTCCGTTCGGGGCCCCCGACCGCCTCGGGGCCGCGAGCGACGAAACCGGTCGCTGGTGCCACTGACAACGGGGCGAACAGGGGTTTTGGGATCCCGGTGTCCGGCCGATGACATTGGAGTGAAAGAAAGCTCGCCCGCGAAACTCGGCTTGTCTATCATGGCTTGGCCGCCCCCGCTGAGCGGACATGATGTTCCGGCCCGCGGGACGGCAAGGATTCACGTCCTACCGAATCGAGTCTTGGCTGATGACTGCGAGGGAACCTTCCCCCTGCGCATGCTGGCCTGACGGAATCGTCAGGACGGTCGATCCGGGCCGAGCCCGGGTCACCCCCCACAACTGAACAACCGGGAGCCCGGCCTTTGGGCCGGGGGTACAAAAGAGCTTTGCAGAGACGGAATTCAGCAAGTTTCAGGCACGCCGTGCGTTTGAAGGCCTAGGGACCATGGGACGCAGCGACCTGTTCAGCAAGGAGAGCACTGCATACAGGGCGGCGGCAAAGCTCCGCAACCCCGTCGCGCATGCCGCACGCCTCGTGTGGAAGAGCCGCGCCCGGATGGCCCGCCCGCTGCTGGTCGACACGGCCATGCTGACTCTGGCCGGGATGGCGACTCAGCTCGCCTCTCACCTCGCCGGCTACCCGAAGCCGCCCGTCAGCTGGGTGATGTTCTTCGGCGCGCTGGTGCTGGTCATGTTCGCCATCCGCGGCCTGTACGGCCAGCGCCTGCGCTCGCACCTCCTGGACGAGATCCGTCAGATCGTCTCCGCCACCGCGATCGCCACCATGGCGGTGATCTCCCTGCGCGTCATCATCGCCGACGACCCCCACACGTCGGGCCAGACCGCGCAGGCCTGGATCCTGGCCGCGCTGTTCCTGTCGGTCGGCCGCACGGGCCTGTTCCTGTCCCGCGCGCGGGCGATCGCCCGGGGCGAGGGCCGCCCGACGCTGATCGTGGGCGCCGGCAAGGTCGGCCACCTGGTCGCCCGGCGCCTGATGGAGCGT
Source organism: Solirubrobacterales bacterium (assembly GCA_050697255.1). Classification (GTDB taxonomy): domain Bacteria; phylum Actinomycetota; class Thermoleophilia; order Solirubrobacterales; family JBBDJG01; genus CAVSXO01. Next base: position 2,229 of record JBOGZM010000037.1, on the reverse strand, counting down.
CCTGAGTTCGGCCTTCAGCCGGTCGGCTTCCTGGACAACGACCCGCTCGAGATCGAGGGCCGCGCCACCACGCTCCCGGTGCTGGGAGCGAGCTGGGACCTGGAGCGCATCCTCGAGGAGAACGACGTCGAGCACGTGATCTTCACCTTCTCCACCGCTCCCCACGCGGTGATGCTGAACATGGTCCGCCGCTGCCGCGAGCTGGGAGTGTCCGCCTCGCTGGTACCGCGCCTCTTCGAGGTGTCGGTCGAGCGCGTGACCGTCGAGCACCTCGGCGGCCTGCCGCTGCTGGAGATGCGCCCGATCGACCCCAAGGGCTGGCAGTTCCTCGTCAAGTACGCGATCGACCGCGTCGTCGCGGCAATCGCGATCCTGATCATCTCGCCGATCCTGGTCACGCTCACGGCGGCGGTGCTCATCACCTCCGGGCGCCCGATCTTCTTCCGCCAGCGCCGCATCGGGCTCGACGGGCAGGAGTTCGACATGCTCAAGTTCCGCACCATGAAGGGCAGCCCGGAGTCGTCCGGGCACAACCACGGCCGCTGGGTGTTCGATACGCTCGACGGCGAGGATTCGCTGCTCGCCGATCCCAAGCCCAACGGGAACGGAAACGGGCACCACGGGGACGGTGCTCTCGTACACGGGAACGGGCACGCGAACGGGGGCGGGGTTGCCACGGCGACCGAGACCCAGACCGATGCCGTGGGGGTCCAGACCTCCGGGGAGGACCGCCGCACGCCGATCGGCCGCATCCTGCGCCGCTATTCGCTGGACGAGCTTCCGCAGCTGATCAACGTCCTGCGGGGCGACATGTCCCTGATCGGCCCGCGGCCTGAGCTGGGGACCTTCGTGCGACTCTTCGAGGAGGCGGTCCACCGGTATGGGGATCGGCACCGGGTCAAGTCGGGTATCACGGGCTGGGCGCAGGTGCACGGCCTGCGCGGCAACACCTCGCTTGCCGACCGGGTGGAATGGGACAACTACTACATCGAGAACTGGTCCCTGTGGCTCGACATGAAGATTGCCGTGATGACCGTGGGCTCGCTCCTGCGCTGGCGGGAGGACTGAGCATCTCCCGCGTGCGGCTCATCCTGGCGGCCCTGGCGGTCGCCGCCCTCGCCGTCCCGGCGCCCGCCGCGGCGAAGTCGCCGGACGACTTCTCGGCCTCGGACCAGTACGTCGAGACGCTTCCCACCACGAGCGGGCCGAGCGCGACCAGGGACCGTAAGCGGGGGAAGACCCCGCTCCGGCCGTCGGTCGCCGCCAAGCTGCGCAGCCAGGGAGGCGCCGACGCCGCGCGCCTGGAGGCAGTCGCCACGTCGAGCGACTTCGGCGCCCCTCAGGCAACCGGCGGCGGGGCCGATAAGAACAGCGGGGCAGCGAACCGACGCAGCTCCCGCGACACGACCGCCATTCCCTCGGCCTCGGTGCAAGCGGTGCGGGAGGGCGGCGGAGACCTGCTGTGGCTCCTGCTCGCGCTCCTCGCGATCACGGGGCTGATCTTGGGAGCGGTCGCCTATCAGCGCCACAAGGACACCAACAGCTCCTGAGCCGCATGCGGTGGCGGAACGGCCCGGCGACCTGCCCGGGCCGGGCTCGGCGCCCGCTCGCCTGGGCGCGCAGGCCCTCGCGGCCGTGGCCTGGGCCACCGCGCTCACGCTGGCAGTCGCCGGCGTCACCTTCCTGCTGGGCTTCAACGACGGCACCTATCAGCTGACCGATCGCTCCGCGGTCGCGATTGCTGCCTGGTGGGCGGTCGCTACCGGCATCGCGCTGAAGGCGTGGCCCCGGGTGCGCCCGCCGCGAGCGGCGTTCGTATCGGCAGCCGCGCTGGCGGCCTTCGGCGTGCTGACCCTGCTCTCCAGCGGCTGGGCCGTCTCGGACGAGAAGGCCTTCCTCGAGTTCACGCGCGTCCTGATGTACCTGGGAGTGCTGGTGCTCGTGGCGCTCGCCGTCACGCGCCGCACGGCCGCCTCTGTCGCGGACGGCATTGCGCTCGGGATCGTCGCCGTGATCCTGATCGCGCTTGCGAGCCGCCTCTTCTGGGGCGACGTGGGCCCCGGCGCGCCGCCCTCCTTCTTCCCCGTGCGGTCGCGCCTGCATTACCCGGTCAACTACTGGAACGGGCTTGCGATCCTGGCCGGCCTTGCCTTCCCGCTGCTGCTGCGGGCGGCGGTCGCACAGCGACCGGCGTGGCTGCGCGCGCTCGCGCTCGCGCCTGTCCCGGCG
>JBOGZM010000036.1:0-6094 GCA_050697255.1 Solirubrobacterales bacterium | reverse complement strand
ACGCGGCTCGGCACGTTCGGCGAGGTGCTCTACGCGCTGGCGCCGAAGTCCGTGGACGTGATCCTGAACCAGGCGTTCAAGCTGTTCCCCGAGAGCGCCGCGGCGAAGGGGGAGAAGCGCGAGGACGCGCAGGTCTCGACCGAGGGTGTGGCGTTCGCCCACCTGATGCGAGGGGTGCACTGGTAGGCACAGCGCTGCGCCGCCGCAAGCACTGGGGCTGGGGCTACGAGGACGAGCAGCCGTCGGCTGCCGACGTCCGCGTGGCGGCCGAGGGCATCCGCGCGCACCTCGGATTCGGCGCCGACGATGTGGAGGAGCCCGTGCCTCTTCGAGATGTGGAGCTGCCGCGGGCGCGGCTCGAGCCGCCGCCGGCGCTGGCCGAGATCTGCTCATTGGACACCTATGACCGCGCGTCCCACGCGTACGGCAAGTCGTACCGCGACGTGGTGCGCGGCTTCCGCGGTCGTTTCGACCACGCTCCCGACGTGGTCGCGTTCCCGCGCGACGCCGGCGAGGTCGAGGCGCTGCTCGCGTGGTGCGCCGACCGTGGAGCCGCGGCGATCCCGTACGGCGGCGGGACGAGCGTGGTGGGCGGGGTGGAAGCGGCGATCGGCGACGGCTACTCGGGCGCCGTCACGATGGACCTCGGCCGGCTCGACCGGGTGCTGGAGGTCGACCGGGTCTCACGGGCGGCGCTGATCCAGGCGGGCGCGACCGGGCCGGGGCTCGAGGATCAGCTGCGCGAGCACGACCTGACCCTGCGCCACTTCCCGCAGTCGTTCCAGCTCTCGACTCTCGGTGGATGGATCGCGACCCGCGCGGGGGGCCACTTCGCGACGCTCTACACGCACATCGACGACCTCGTGGAGTCGGTCACCGCCATCACCCCGTCCGGGATGCTCGAGACGCGGCGGCTGCCCGGATCGGGGGCCGGTCCCAGCCCGGACCGGATGCTGATCGGCTCGGAGGGCATCCTCGGCGTGATCACGGAGGCGTGGGTGCGCCTTCAGGACCGCCCGGCGCACAGGGCATCCGCGGCCGTGACGTTCGCCGACTTCGGGCGAGGGGCCGAGGCGGTGCGGGCGCTCGGTCAGAGCGGCCTCTACCCGGCGAACTGCCGGTTGCTCGACCCGGCCGAGGCGGCGCTGACGGGGGCGTCGGCGGAGGGTGCGCTGCTCGTGCTCGGATTCGAGTCCGCCGACCATCCGGTGGAGCCATGGATGGACCGCGCGCTCGAGCTGGCGGGAGATCACGAGGGAATGGTCGGACGGCGCGGAGGGGCGTCGGGGGACGACTCGGTTGGGACTTGGAAGGACGTCTTCCTGCGCGCGCCGTACCTGCGCGACACGTTCGTCGCCTGCGGGGTGATCAGCGAGACGTTCGAGACCGCGGTCACATGGGATCGCTTCGAGGCTCTGCACTCCGCCGTGATCGAGGTGACGGAGCGCGCGCTCGAGGAGACCTGCGGCGGTGGGCGGGTGATGTGCCGCTTCACCCATGTGTATCCAGACGGCCCGGCGCCGTACTTCACCGTGCTCGCGCCGGCCCACAGGGGATCTGAGCTCGAGCAGTGGGACGCGATCAAGGCCGCCGCCTCGGAAACCATCCTCTCCGCCGGCGGCACCATCACCCACCATCACGCGGTGGGGCGGGACCACCGGGCCTGGTACGACCGCCAGCGCCCACCCGCCTTCGCGCAGGCGCTGCGGGCGGCGAAGGCGTCGCTCGACCCGGCGGCCGTGCTGAACCCCGGCGTGCTGATCGACCCGTAGACGGACGCAGGCGCAGTTACCCACACATTGATGGGAAGGTGCGGAAGCGTCCTCCAACGGCCCAACGGCAGCCTCTAGAATCCCTAGGCCATGAGCATCCTCCGCGAGCCCGGTGACCGCAACGAGCTGCAGGGACTGCAGTCGAACGAGATCTATCTACCGCGGAAGGACACGCGCGAGGCGGTCCACACGCTCGGGCGGGGCGCGCTTGCGTGCCCGAGGTGCGACGTTCCGGTCGTCACCGTCGAGCCGATCCGGATCACCGCCGTGATGCGATGCCCGTTCTGCCGCGAGATCCACTCCGCGCGCAGCTTCCTGCGGCTGGACCGCACCGACACCGGGCTCAACGACGTGCGGGTCACCGCCCGTATGGACCCGCCCCCGCAGCCCCTCGGCTGAGTGCCTCGCGTTTAGTAGCTTGGCCGACCGTGCAAGGATCGGCTGAGATATCGCTGGCCGAGGCCGCCCGCCAGGCCGGGGTCTCCGTAGGCACCCTGCGGCGCTGGGGCGAGGCGGGCGTGATTCCCGACTACCGCGGCCGCTGGACCCGCGCCGCGGCGGCCCACGCCCAGATCGTGGCGCGGCTGCGCGACCAGGGTCACTCGCTGGACGAGATCAAGAAGGCCGGTGAGGACGGGCGGCTGGCGTTCGGCTATGTGGACGAGCTGTTCCCGCCCCTGAGGGGGACGTACACGCTCGACCAGGCGGCGGCCGAGGCCGGCCTCGAGGAGGCGCTGATCGAGCGCCTGTGGCGGGCGATGGGCTTTCCGTCGTGGAGGCTGGACCACCTCGGCGATGAGGACGTGGAGGCGCTGCGCTACATGGCGGCGGTGCTCGAGGCCGGCTTTCCGCTCGTCGCCTTCCTGCAGGTGCTGAACGTCTACGGCCAATCGCTGAGGCAGCTCGCCGACGCGGAGGCGCGCCTCTTCCGCCTCTATGTGCACGAGCCCCTGATCCGGGACAACGTCCCCTCGACCGAGATGGCGGAGGAGCTCGGCGCCCTGATCCAGGAGCTGCTTCCGCAGACCACACCGCTGATGGTGTACCTGCACCGAAACTTCCTGCGTCACTTCGTTGAGCAGGACGTGATCGCGAACATGGAGTCGGAGCTGGGGGACGAGGACGAAGCGCTCGGCCAGCTGCGAGTCGCGATCGCATTCGCGGACCTCGTGGGGTTCGTGCGATTTACGGAGGAGGCGGGGGAGCAGGAGGCGGTCGACCTCGTCGAGACCTTCGTCGACTCGATCGAGGAGTCGCTGCCGAGCAGCGCGCGCGTGGTGAAGAACATCGGGGACGGCGTGATGATCGTGGGGAATGACCCGGTCGCGCTGGCCGATTGGGCGATCGGGTTCCAGGAAGGCTTCGAGCGCCGGTCGCGCCCCCGCGTCGCCGTGCATTTCGGCCAAACGCTGTACCGGGACGGTGACTACTTCGGGCGCAGCGTCAACCTCGCGGCACGCGTCGTCGCGCGCGCACAGGCCGGGGAGGTGCTCGTGACCGAGCCGGTGGTCGGCGCGGTCGGCGCCCGCACGGACCTCGTGTTCGAGCCGATCGGCGACGCGCAGCTGAAGGGCTTCAGTGACCCGACGGCGCTGTACCTGGCGAGAGCGCCAAAATAAGTTGGAGGTCGCCGGTCAGGCGGCCTCACCGGCATGCGTGGGCGAAGCCCACCCGATATTCGTTGGAGGTCGCCGGTCAGGCGGCCTCACCCGGGGGAGGGCGCGTAGCGCCCGAGGGGCCGTAGCCCCCGTGCGTGGGCGAAGCCCACCCGATATTCGCTGGAGGTCGAGGGCTACCGGCGTGACTTGCGCTTCTTTACCCACAGCACGCTGCTCTTGCGCTTCCCCTTGGAGCGCTTGAACGCGCGGCTGGTCCGCCGGTTCCCGGCGTAGTCGTAGGCGCGCACGAACCAGCGGTGCTTGCCGCGGCGCAGCCGGAAACGCGTCCGGGGCTTCGGTTCGCGCCCGCCGGGACCGTCCTTGTCCCGCACGGTCCGCACCCGCTTCCGGTTGACGTACAGTTTGTAGAGCCGGATGCCGCTCGCGTCCCGCGACCGCTGCCACGCGAACCGCAGGCCGCGCTTGCGCGTCTTGAGCCGGCTGCGGGGCCGGATCAGCGCGAAGGTGGAGGGCGGCGTGGTGTCGCGCTGCGGTCCGGTGGACGGTGACGTGGCGCCGAGCGCGTTCGCCATGTTCAGTCGCCCGCCCGTGACGGTCTTTCCGGCGAGGGTCGGCAGGCGGTCGACGGTGTTCAGCAGCGCCGCGCGGACCTGGTCGGCCGTGGCCTGCGGGAACTTGGACAGGTACAGGGCGGCGGCGCCGGCGACGAAGGGAGCGGCCATCGAGGTGCCGCTGAACGCCGCGTAGCCACTCGGGTCGGACACCGGGGGCACGGTCGAGTAGATGTCGTCCCCGGGCGCCGCGAGGTCAACGCTCTTCGCGCCGTAGTTGGAGAAGTCCAGCAGCCGGTCGGAGCGGTCGGTGGCCGCGACGGAGATGATGTTCGGGAGATCGAACGCGGCGGGGTAGTCAGGAGAGGAGTCGGCGTTCATGCCGTCGTTGCCGGACGCCGCCACGAACAGGACCCCATGTTCGTGCGCGCGCCGGATCGCCGAGTAGAGGGCCAGGCTGAAAGCCGGGCCACCCCAGCTCGCGTTGATCACCCGCGCGCCGTGGTCCACCGCGTAGTCGATCGCGTTGGCGGCGTCGGCGGTGTTGCCCTCACCGTTGCCGTCCAGGAACTTGAGGCCCATCACCTGCGCCTCCCAGTTGATCCCCGAGATGCCTACCGAGTTGTTGCCCTGCGCGCCGATGATCCCGGCGACGTGCGTCCCGTGGCCACCGTCGTCGTCCGGGGTCGAGTCGCCGTTCAGGAAGTCCGCGCCGTTCACGTCGTCCTCGAAGCCGTCGCCGTCGTCGTCGTGGCCGTTGAGCGGGTCACCGGGGTTGACCCAGGCGTTGGATGCGAGGTCGGGGTGCTTGAAGGAGACACCGGTGTCGACCACCGCGACCGGAGCCGAGCCTCCGATCGTGGCGTCCCAGGCGGAGGTGGCGCCGATGTCGGCTCCGGACTTTCCGCCGTAGTGCCCGAGGTTGCGCAGGCCCCACTGCTCGCCGAAGCTGCGGTCGTTCGGCAGGCGGGCGGCTCGCACCACATAGTTGGGCTCGACGTGTTGCACGACCCGATCGCGCATCAGCCGCTTGACCGTCACTTCGGCCCGGTCTGGCTCGACCGAGATCACCACGCCGTCGCTGGACGCGATGCGCTGCTCGACCTCGCCACCCGTCTTGGTGATCGCGCGCTCGGTGTGCCGCTCGGTGGCGTTCGGGGTGAAGGTCACGACCAGCTCGCCGGGGACGACCTCGGCCTGCGGCCCATCGGCGCGCCCGCTCTCCACCTGCGGTGAGAGGAGCGCGGTGGCGACCAGCAGCACGAGAATGGCGAGCGCGAAGAGCGCACGCCGAACTCGCTCCCGGTGGACGGACGCGGTGTCCATACGGGTGATGTCGGCGTGGCGCGGACCCCTCACCACCCCCTTCGGCGCAAAATACGAGATATGTCTAATGGGGCGATCGAGCGCGTGCTGGACGCCGCCCGGGCCAGCGAGGCGCTGTCAGGCGGGTCTCCGCCGGCGGTCCTGGCGATGCTCTCCGGGGGCGCCGACTCCGTCTGCCTGCTGCACGTAGCCGTCGAGCTGCTCGGAGCAGAGCGCGTCCAGGCGCTGCACGTGAACCACGGGCTGCGGCCGGCGGCCGACGCAGATGAGCGCTTCTGCGCCGAGCTCTGCCGGGCGCTCGGCGTGGAGCTGCACGTGGAGCGCGTCGAGATCCCGGAGGTAGGAAACGTCGAGGCGCTCGCGCGCAAAGCTCGGTACGAGGCCGCCGAGCGCGTGCGCTCGGCGGCCGGCCTGCTCTTGATCGCCACGGGCCACACGGCCTCGGACCAGGTCGAGACGGTGCTCTACCGGCTCGTCTCGTCGGGAGGCGCCCGGGGGATCAAGCCGCGGCGCGAGGATGGAGTCGTGCGTCCGCTGCTGCCGGTCTGGCGCGAGGAGACGGAGGCGTACTGCCGGGAGCACGGGCTCGTGTTCCGAGTCGACTCCTCGAACCGCGACTCGACGCGGGGACTCATCCGCGAGGAGATCCTCCCGCTCCTCCGCCGTCTGCACCCGGGGGCGGAACGGAATCTCCTCGCTCTCGCCGGCGAAGATCCGCGCCTTCCGCGAGGGCTCGAGCGCACGCTCGTCGAGCTCCTCGCGTCCACGGCCGGCACGAAGCAGGCCGACCTGGGCCAGGGAGTGCGCGCGGTGCGCGAGTACGGGA
>JBOGZM010000035.1:0-2605 GCA_050697255.1 Solirubrobacterales bacterium | reverse complement strand
CGGCCGCTGCGGGCGATCGCGGTCGTGTCGATCGCGATCGACGACGTGCGGCCCAGCTGAGGGTGCTCAGCGGTACGTGTACATCCGGTCGCCGAGCCTGACCCAGCCGTAGACCCGCTTCGCGCTCGGGATCGGGATCCGCAGGCACCCGTGGCTGGCTGGGAACGTCGGCACGGGCGAGTATCCGTGGACCGCGTACCCGCCCACGAAATAGACCGAGTAGTACATGCCCTTGTTGTTGTAGCCGGGCTCCCTGCGGTAGAAGCGGTACTTGCCGAACACGGTGGGCGTTGCCGAGGTTCCCGATGATGTGTGCAGGATCATCGCCGGCCGCGCGCCACGGGCCAGCACCAGCACCTGGCGTGACCAGTCGAACTCCGCGTGCTTGCCGGCCCTGGGGTAGCGGACCCTGAACCCTCCGCCTCCGCGCGCGAGCCGCCGGAACACCGTCCGGCCGGCCGAGGTGATGCGCGCGAAGCCGTTCACCTTGCGGAACGCGAGCACCGCGCGTGCGGTCGTGCCGTCATAACGACCGCTGACCGGGGTCAGGTAGCCAAGGTCCTTCAACCTCCGCTGCAGCGCCCGCACCCCGGTGCCGCGGGAGCCGCCCTTCGCACGCGGGCGAACCACGTAGAGCCGTGCGCTGTCCGAAGCGCCGGCCTCGCGGACGCGCACCCTGTGCACTCCGCGCTTGGAAGGCTTCACCGATACCGCAAACCGGCCCCTGTGCCCGGCCTGCTTCACGGCAACGGTCTTGCGCTGCACGCGGCGGCCCTTGCGGAAGACCGAGACCTCGATCCGGGCGCCGGCGGCGTAGGGGGTCAGCCTGCCCCGGACCCGCACGCGTGAGCCCGGGATCCCGACCGCGCGCCGCCCCGCGCGCAGATAGCTGCCGACGCTGACGGTGAGGCGTGCGGAGGGCGCCAACTGGAGCGCAGCACTCTGCGAGGCCGCATACGTCGCGGCATCCGCCGCGGCCGGGGTGTAGGTCGCCGTGAAAGCGGTCGGGGCGGCAAGCGTCACGCTCAGCTTCGCCTTCCCCTTCGAGTCCGTGGTCGCCTGGCCGGCGAGCGCGGCGCCGGCGAGGAAGGCGATCCCCTTGCCGGCCAGTGGCTTGCCGGCCGCGGTCAGGGTCGCGGTCAGCCTCGCCTTGCCGCCCGGTGGGACGCTGCCCTTGGGACCGGCCAGCTTGAGCGTCGTCGTGGCCGGAGCGGCTGTCGCCGGGGCCGGAAGCAGCGCGGCGGCGCCCGCGGCCGCTGCACAGAGCAACCCGGCGCGTCCCCACAGATCCCTCCCGGCGAGCCTCATTGCGCATAGTTTCGCCTACCGGGCCCCGGACCCCTCCCGAACAGATGTCCAGGCCGGCCGGCCACGCCTCGCTCAAGGTCTGCCCGCCGCGTTCGATAAACGCAGGGTGCAGGCGCTCACCAAGCTCCGGTCACGGCTGACCTACGCCAACGCGATGTCGACGATCGCCGTCTTCGTCGCGCTCGGGGGCGGCGCGTACGCCGTCACCGTGCCCCGCAACAGCGTCGGCCCGAAACAGCTGAAGAAGAATGCCGTCACCGCGGCGAAGGTGAAGAACCGCTCCCTGCTTGCATCCGACTTCAAGCGAGGGCAGCTGAGCCTCGGCACCGCGGCGCGCGCCGACGACCTCGACCCGCCGCCGGCGCCGTCGGGAACCAACGTCGCCCGCATGACCCTCACGACCCGCGGCGCGGGCAAGGTCTTCGTGATCGGCTCCCTGCGCGACCCCTTCCTGACCTGCGCCGACACCGGCTGCTCGGCCCAGTGGGGCGTCTACGTCGACGACAAGCCCGTGCCCAGCACGGGCGCGACGTTGTCGGCTCTCCCGGGCGAGAGCGACGGCTTCTCGTTCTACACGCTGTACGGCGTGACCGCGGCGAAGGTCGGTGCCGGGGTCCACGTGATCCGGATCGTCCGCACGGACTCGGGCGGTCCCTCCAGCGTGGGCCAGCTCGGCGCGCAGCTGAGCGCGATCCAGATCACGGGCTAGAAACGCCTGCCCGGCCTTCATGAGGGGGCCGAATCTCCACCTAGAATCAGACTCGTCACACTTGTGGCTCTGTCTCGTTGCGGCGGTGTCGAAACTGGAAAACGAGATTGATTCAAAATCAATTGTCCGAAAGGGCTTGTGGGTTCGAGTCCCACCCGCCGCACTCAAAGGCCGTCGGTCTTGCGCGGCAACGAAGAGGTCGCGCTTTCGTCGGCCCGAAGTCGTAGCTCCCGCCGACGGCTTCAGCACGACCTACCCCGCGGTGTGCGATGTAACGTGCGGCGAGCATGACCCCGCTGCAGATCATCGAACGGCTCGCGACCCCTGAGGGACGCCTTCCGGGATCGGATCAGGACCGCCGCACCGTCGGCATGCTCGCCGCCGAGCTGGAGAGCATGGGCAGGCGTGCGGATCTGGAGCCGATCCGCGTCCGGCCCGCCTGGCACCTCACGTTCGCGATATTCGCCGCGCTGGCGGCCGCGGGCACGGTGCTCTCGACGATCGCCGCGCCGGCCGGGGCGGCGATCCTCCTGCTCACGGCTGCAGCGATGTACGGCGACCTGGCGGCAGGGTTCCACACCCTGAGGC
>JBOGZM010000034.1:0-4180 GCA_050697255.1 Solirubrobacterales bacterium | reverse complement strand
GCACGTGGGCGGGTGACCCGGCCATCGCCCCCTAAGCGCGCCGCTCGAGCGCACTGCGCAACTCCGGCAGGTACCTGAGGATCGCGCGGTCCTCGACGTCGCTGTAGAGGCGCAGCAGGCGCTCGGTCTTCATCGGGGATTTCGGGCGCAGTCCGTCGGCATGGCCGCGCTCGAGCTTTGCCCGGTACTCCTCCGCGGACTTGATCCCGTAGTGGTTGATCCGCAGTCGCTCGAACGACGGCGACCCGGTTCGCCACATCTGGCCGTTCGCAACCGGCTGGTGGTTCTCGTCGACGGCAACCCCGTCCCGGTACATGAAGAAGTGCGGCCTGCAGAACGCCCTCACCCTGCGGGGGTCGACGATCGACTTGATGATCGAGTTCATCAGGGGCTCCGTCGTGCGCCGCAGGTAGTTCTCGATCACCAGCCCCGGCGGCCGGGTGCGGTGCCCCGCAGAGCCGAACATCACCCAGTTCACGACGACGCCCGGCGACTGCTCGAACTCCACGAGGAGGTCCGACACAGGCCTGCCGGTCGCCGAGAACAGGAACTCGTCGAGGTCGATGAACGCAATCCAGCGAGACTCCTCCCGCCGCCGTTTGAGGCAATCGTCGTAGGCCTGGATCTGGGCGGGGTAAAGCGGCCAGTCCTCGAGCACGACCGTCCCCTCGTCGACATATGGGGCCAAGGCCTCCCGATGGCCATCCTGGCTGTTGTTGTTGTAGAGGAAGAAACGCTCCACGCCCACCAGGCGGTGGAACTCGATCCACTCGCGCAGGTTCGGCGCCTCGTCCCGGTAGATGGCGCACACGGACAGGTAGTTCATGTCGACCCCGCGTCGGCAGAGGCCCGGTCGCGATCGCCCACCCGGGCAATGGCCTGGCGCAGCTGCGGCAGGTACATCTGGATGGTCTCGTCGCGCATCTCGTTCAGCACGCCGATTCTTCGCTTCATGGCTCGCTCAGTCCGCTTCCCCGGTCGCATGTGGGCGATGGCGGCGGTGGGCGTGTCGAGCTTCTTGAGGTACTCGGCCTCCGACCGGGTCACATAGTGGTTCACTCGCAGGAGGGAGAATGAGACCGTGTCCGTCCAGCCTCGCGGCCTGTCCATCACGCGCTGGTTCTCGTCCACCGCATTACCGCCCCGGTAGGTGAAGAAATGGGGGCTGCAGAAATTGGCCACGCGGCGCGGATCGACGATGCTCTTGACCTGGCAGTTGTAGCCCTGGCCGCCGCTGCGCTGAACGTAGTTCTCGATCACCAGCCCCGCGGGCGGGGTCAGGTGACCGGACGTCCCGAACACGGCCCAGTTCACCACCACCCCCGGCCAGCGATCGAAGGCCGCGAGGACTTCGCTCACGGGGCGCCCCGTGGGCGAGAACAGGAACTCGTCCAGGTCGATGAACGCGATCCAGCGGGCGTCGTCGCGGTGCCTTTTCAGGCAATCCTCGTACGCCGTCAGCTGACCCGGGAAGAAGGGCCAGTCCCGTAGCTCGACCACCCCCTCGTCGACATACGGGGCCAATTCTGCGCGATGGGCATCCTGGCTGTCGTTGTTGTAGAGGAAGAAGCGCTCCACGCCCACCAGGCGGTGGAACTCGATCCACTCACGCAGATAGGGCGCCTCGTCGCGGTAGATCGCGCACACCGACAGGTGCGGGGGCCGTTGTGGTGCACCGGGTTTCGACATCACGACGAATTATGTCCGGCGCCACACCGCGTCCTCCACCCGGGCGGGTGAGACGACCATCGCCTCCTTATACTTTTCGGACACCTGTTGACTCGCGAGTCAATCGTGTGACGGGAGGCGCAAAAATGCGCGCGGCGGCGATCCAGCTCAACTCGAATGAAGACAAGAGCCGCAACCTTGCGGTTGCGGGTTCGCTGTTGCGCGATGCAGCCGGGGATGGCGCCCGCCTGATCGTGCTCCCGGAGAAGTTCAACGTGCTGGGCGCCCCGGATGACCTGCGCGCCGGCGCGGAGCCGATCCCCGGACCGACCACGGCCTGGGCCGCGGTGCTCTGTCGCGAGCTCGACCTGTGGCTGGTCGCGGGCAGCATCGTGGAGCGTGTCGAGAGCGACGACAAGCTGCGCAACACATCGGTGCTGATCGGCCCCGACGGCGAGCTGCACGCGGCGTACCGCAAGATCCACCTGTTCGACGTCGAGGTGGAAGGGATGGTGTACCGGGAGTCCGACGCGGAGGCGCCCGGCGACGCGGTGGTGGTCGCAGACGCCGGCGGTCTGCCGCTCGGCATGGCGGTCTGCTACGACCTGCGCTTCCCGGAGCTGTTCCGGATCATGGCGGTCCGGGGCGCGCGCGCGATTTCGCTGCCGGCGGCGTTCACGGTCCCCACGGGCCGTGCGCACTGGGAGATCCTGGTCCGTGCCCGCGCGATCGAGAGCCAGGTCTTCATGATCGCGGCCGGCCAGATCGGCCGCCACCCGCCGGACCACGAGAGCTACGGCCACTCGCTGATCGTGGACCCGTGGGGAGCGGTGCTGGCCCGGGCCCCCGACGAGGAGTGCTTCGTGGCCGCCGACCTCGACCTCGCCCAGCAGGACCAGGTGCGGGACAAGCTGCCGTCGCTGGCACACCGGCGGCCGGAGGCATACCGCTGGCCGCAGCCGGCCGGAGCGACGTCGTGAGCACGCGCCGTGACGGCGCGGCGGACAAACGCCGCCTGATCCTCGATGCCGCGATCCGCGTCTTCGCGCGGCAGGGCTTCCATCGCTGCCGCGTGTCGGACATCGCGCGCGAGGCAGATGTCGCCTACGGCCTCGTGTACCACTACTTCCGCTCCAAGGACGAGGTGCTCGACACCCTCTTCACCGAGCGCTGGACGCTGCTGCTCGAGGCGATTGCCCAGGCGGACCGCGACGATTGCTCCGCGCGCGAGAAGCTGCGCTCGATCGCCGGCTTCATCATCGACTCCTACAGGAACGATCCGGACCTGATGAAGGTGATCATCGTCGAGGTGACGCGGGCCGCGAACACCTTCGGGCGGGCCCACCTGACCGAGATCAGGCGTGCCTACGACTCCATCGCGGCGATCGTCGCGAAGGGGCAGGAGGACGGCAACTTCCGCAGCGACATCTCCTCGGAGTTCGCGACGCTGTGCTTCTACGGCGCGATCGAGCAGCTGCTGACCGCGTGGATCTTCGAGGAGATCGCGATGACCGCGGAGGAGTTCGACCAGGCCAAGCAGATGCTGGTCGAGACGGTCTGCGACGGTCTCGAGGTCCGCTCGCAGGTCCCGGGCGTCACCACCTGAGACCCACGGGCAATCTGATGAAGTCGGCTAGCGGCGGCTGCCGCGCGCCCGGAACGATCCCCTGGTGGAGGTGGCCGCGCCGGAGACCGGCGTCTGCCTGACCTTCGCGCGGAACGTGCGGGTGCGGCCGCGCCGCAGGAGGTTCCGCGAGCGATCGCTGACGCGCACCGCGCCCCGGCGCAGGAACAGGGTCACGTCGTCCTCGCCCGCGGCCGGGAAACCGGTCACGCGGAAGCTGCGCCGGCTGACGTAGTCGAACTCGGCATCCTCAGTCGCCCGGGTGCCCCGCTCGAACCGGCTCCTGACGAGCCGCAGGTTGCGGCTCAGCGTCACCGTCAGCTCCTTGAAGTTCGGCGCGTCCGGGTGCTTGTCCACCTCCACCCGGACCTGCGGCCGGGAGCTGGTGGCGCGGGTGATCCGGCCTCGCACGCCGGGCCCGCAGCCGTTCACCTTCGCATCGATCTTCGTGTCCGCCGTGTTCTGGCCGTTGTGCCCGTAGAACTTCACGAGCCCGCTGACGTTGTTGAAGCGCGACGTCGAGTTGCCCCTGAAGCAGAGGTCCTGGCGGTTCAGGAACACGCCGGTGTTGCGGCCGCCGTTGAGGCCGACCCGCAGCTCCGAGACCGGAAGCTGGGGCGCGTTCAGGACCAGCGACTGGATCGCCCTGTTGTTCACGAGCGTCGTCTTCGTCTGGATCTTCACGTGCACGCGGCCCCGCAGGTCGAGCAGCAGGCCGGGCAGCGAGGACGCGGTCTGCTGGATCAGGTAGATCGGGCCCCGCAGCTCCTCGGCCAGGAACGGGCTCTTCGCCGCCACTCCGCCGAACTTCGAGTTGTCCGGACAGTTGTCGGCGTCGGCCTGCGCCTGCGTGCAGAGCTTGTACGCCGGGTTGTTCGTGTTCAGCTC